>NZ_BJXB01000017.1 GCF_007990775.1 Deinococcus cellulosilyticus NBRC 106333 = KACC 11606
TTTGATGTGAACTGTTGACTTTGAACTGTAAACTTCTTCAGCAGAGGATGTCCTGCAGACTGGCTCTTCTACACCTTCAGCAGTTCACGGGTGGCTTCTTCCAGACTGCCACTGCCTGAGAGGCTGGACCCCACCAGCACAGCGTCTGCAACCCCCCTGATCTGGGCCAGTTGCTCTGGCGTGGAGTACCCACTTTCTGCAATCAGGACACCCTCAAAACCTGCTGCACGGGCTTGTGCGATCAGTCGGGGAGAAACTTCCAGATCGATGTTCAGGGTGGTCAGGTCCCGGTTGTTCACTCCAATGATGGGGGCTCCTGAAGCCAGGGCAATGTCCAGTTCCTCTGCAGTGTGCACCTCCACCAGAGCATCCAGACCGCAATGATGGGTGTACTCCAGATATTCCCCGACCAGATCTCCCAGCACGGAAACCATCAGGAGGACAGCACTTGCGCCCCACTCCCGGGCCTCTTCGATCATTCTGGGATGCAGCACGAAATCCTTGCGCAGCACCGGAATGTCCACTTTTGCCACCACAGCTTTGAGAAACTCTGGAGAGCCTTTGAAGTAGCGCTCCTCGGTCAGGACGCTGATGGCACTGGCCCCTCCACGCTGATACGACAGTGCCGCCTCAACAGGATCAAGTTCTGCGATGGCCCCCAGAGATGGACTGGCCTGTTTCACTTCGGCAATGAGGGCCAGAGGCGAATTTCTCAGGGCCTCTTCAAAACGCCGGGTTCGCTGTTGCTCTTGAAAATCCGTGGTGACAGGAAGAGGGTAATCCTGTGCCCGCAGGGTGCAGATTTCGCCCAGCACACCAGGGACACGGGTGAGGTCAGGTAAATGCATGACAGCATTGTACCCACTTGCTTTGATGGGAAACGCAAGTCGTTTAACGAAGTGTTGAGGGTTTGCAGGCAGTAGGCCTTCTCACCATCTCAGAAGACAGAACATCACTACCATAAGGCATATGCAACGCGTGCTGATCATTGAAAACAAGAAGGCGGGCCGTGGAAACCACAACCTGCATGAGTTCCGCGACCTGATGATTGACAAAGGCATCAATGTGGTGGAGCGGGAACTCAGCCGGGAAACCACCCCCCATGCCCTCACTGCCGATGCAGACACTTTCGAGGCGGTGGTGGCTGCAGGTGGGGACGGCACCATCAGTTGTGTGGCCCACGCCCTCTCAGGGAAAGACATCCCACTCCTCACGTTCCCTGCAGGAACCGCCAACCTGATTGCCGTCAATCTGGGCATTCAGGACCATGCAGAGAACCTGTATGACCTGCTGGAAAACGGCGAATCCTCCAGAATCGATCTGGCGGAACTGGTGGTGGGCACCAAGCAATACGGTTTCACCATGCTTGCAGGGGTGGGTCTGGATGCTGAAATGATCCATGCCAGTGAAGAACTGAAACCCACCCTCGGGGTGGCCGCCTATGTGGTGGCCATGCTGAAAAAAATCGCTGTTCCAGAAGCAGACATCACCCTCGAAATGGATGGCAAAACGGTCAAAACCAGAGGCATGAGTGTGATGATCGCCAATTTCGGGATGGCCACCTTCGGCATCCCCATCGCAGAAGGCATCGATCCCAGCGATGGCCTGTTCACCATCATCGTGCTGAAAGGCAACACACCACTGGCCCTGGTCCCAAGCATCATCGAGAGCATCAAAGCCCACCTGAAGGTCGGCAAAGTGGATTACGGAGACCGGGTGGAGATCTACCACTGCCGTGAGATCACCATTCACACCGACCCGGTGCTCCCCGTTCAGTACGACGGTGAAGTGGTGGAGGATGCACACACGCCGGTTCATGCACGGGTGATCCCCAGAGCTGTCCGCATGATCCGGGCGAGGGAGAAAGAGGAACTGGCGACTTGAAGCCAAGAGCCGAGAGCCGGCGACCCAGTGCGACCCAGCGACCCAGCCGATCAAACCGCTTTGATCGGCGCATTGGGGTCAAGAAGCCGCCTGGGGAGCACGTATTCAGGGCCAAGACAGAGCCGAGAGCCGAAAGCCGAGAGCAAGGTCATTTCTGGGATTTGCTGTGTCAAGAACTCCACAGAATGCCGACCAGGTGTATCAACACACTCTTGTATCGGATGGGTTGACTGCAAAACCAATTCATAGAACTTGCGCACCAGCGTGCTTTTTGCACTCGGCCCTCGGCCCTTGGCCCTCGGCAAAACCACTCCATCTTCCTGCCCTTAATCACCCCGCCGTGCTAGACTCTTGTGGTATGGTGTTTTCCCCTGGTAACGGAGAAGTTCAAATCAGCGCTGAGACCATCCAGCAGCGCATCAGAGAAATCGGTGAGCAGATCACCCGTGATTATGCAGGTCAGGAGCCCCATCTGATCTGTGTTTTAAACGGTGCGTTTCTGTTCCATGCAGATCTGGTCCGGGCGATCAATCTGCCCCTCACGGTGGATTTTCTGGCCGTGTCGTCTTATGGCAATGCCAAGCAGTCGAGTGGTGAGGTGAAGCTCATCAAGGACCTGAGCCTGCCCATTTCCAACCGCCATGTGATTCTGGTCGAGGACATTGTGGACACCGGCATCACCATGAATTACCTGCTGCACTACCTGGAGGGGCGTCAGCCTGCCAGCCTGAAGGTGGCTGCCCTGCTGTCCAAACCTTCCCGCCGCAAGGTTCAGGTGCCCGTGGAGTATGTGGGGTTCGAGATCCCAGATGCCTTCGTGTATGGTTTCGGTCTGGACCGTTCACAGCGGGACCGCAACCTGACTTTCATCACTTCCCAAGAGACCTGAGATGCTGAGCCTGGATGAACGCTTGAAGTTTGCCCTTCAGGAAGACATTGGCCGTGGCGATGTGACCACCCTTTCCACGGTCCCAACAGGGCAGCAGGGCATCGGTCTGCTGAAACTCAAGAGCACGGGTGTGGTTTTTGGACTGGATGTGGCACGTTCGGTGTTCCATCTGGTGGACCCTGAATTGCAGGTGTCCTGGGATGTGCAAGACGGCCGTGCGCTTGATCCTCAGGTGCTGGGCAAAGTCACGGGCAGCATGCAGAGCATTTTGCTCGGCGAGCGTCTGGCCCTGAACCTGATGCAGCGTCTTTCTGGCGTTGCCACCCTGACACGTGCATTTGTGGATGCTCTTGGTGACAGCAACACAAAAGTGCTGGACACCCGCAAGACCACGCCTTTGTGGCGTGATCTGGAGAAGGCCGCCGTGCGTGCCGGAGGTGGGGTCAACCACCGTTTCGGTCTGGACGATGGTCTGCTGATCAAGGACAACCATGTGGTGGCTGCAGGTGGCGTGAGGAATGCCATTCAGGCTGCCAAAGAGCGGTTTTACCTGATCAAGATCGAATGCGAAGTGGAATCCCTTGAGCAGTTGCGAGAAGCCATCGAAGCAGGTGCAGACCGCATCATGCTGGACAACATGGATGATGCAAACCTGCAAGCAGCAGTGCGGATTCGCAATGAACTCAATCCAGCCATCTCGCTGGAGGCCAGTGGCAACATGTCTATTGAACGTCTGAGACGCATCAAGGACTTTGGTCTGGATTTTGTGAGTGTGGGTGCCCTGACGCATTCAGCCACAAGTTTGGACATCTCGCTGGATGTTCGGCTCGCCTGACCCAACAATGACAGTCTGAGGCTGCCTGCAGCATGGATCTGCAAAGGGCACGCATGGACTGTCATTTTATTGTTTTTCAAACAAGCATTTGCCTGTCTCAAAGGGTTGAAACTTTCACACGTTCCTGACCAAGTTACGCAGAAACCATAACATAACTCATAAACCTCATGGTGACCTGGAGCTATTATGAGAGCAAGAGGTCTGGAATCCAGACCTGTCCCCAGAGTCGCAACCCAAGAGGTGACTTGATGAACCTGATTCAACTGGAACCCTACCGCACCACAGACGAACTGAAAGCCGAAATTCAGCGTCTGAAAACCGAGAAAAAAGCGGTGGTTCTCGCCCACAATTACCAGCGTCCAGAAGTGCAGGAGATTGCCGACTTCGTTGGCGACTCCCTCGGACTGGCCCGTCAGGCAGCCAGAACTGAAGCCGAAGTGATCGTTTTCGCTGGTGTGCACTTCATGGCAGAAACCGCTGCCATCCTCAACCCCGAGAAAAAAGTGTTGCTTCCCAACCTGAACGCGGGTTGCTCCCTGGCAGACACCATCACTGCAGACGATGTGCGGGCCTGGAAGCAAGACAATCCAGACGGTCTGGTTGTGGTCTATGTGAACACCACTGCAGATGTCAAAGCCGAGGCCGATTACTGCGTGACCAGCGGAAACGCCGTTGCCGTGGTCAACTCCTTGCCAAAGGACAGAAAGATCTTCTTTGCCCCAGACATGTTCCTGGCTGCTCACGTGGAACGCCAGACCGGACGCAAACTGGACATCTGGCTCGGTGAATGCCACGTGCACGCCGGAATCCGCCCGGATGACATCGATGCCCAGAAAGCGGAGAACCCCGGTGCAGAATTCCTGATTCACCCTGAGTGTGGATGCGCCAGTCACGCCATCTACAACTTCCCGGACACCCCGCTGCTCTCCACGGAAGCCATGATCAGCCACTCTCGCCAGTCTGAGGCGAAAGACTTCATCGTGGTGACCGAGATCGACATGGTGCACCGCCTGAGGCGCGAAGTTCCCGGGAAGAACTTCATTCCGGTGAACCGCACCGCCCTGTGCGAATACATGAAGATGATCTCCCTGGAGAACGTCTATGAAACCCTGCGCGACCTGAACAACCAGGTCACGGTGCCCCAGGAGGTGGCCGAAAAAGCCCTGACCAGCATCGAGCGCATGATCCAGATCGGGTGAATTTCAGACCGAAGAAATGAAAGAGGCACAGTCAGACTGTGCCTTTATTCCTGTGGACACTTCATTGCTGTGGAAAGAAGGTTAAACACCATGCCCCATGATCTGTTGATTGTCGGTAGTGGAATCACCGGGCTGTATGCGGCCCTGCATGCCAGAAGTCTGGGTTTGAGTGTTTTGCTGATCAGCAAGGCAAAACTGGAAAGTGGGTCCACCTTCTGGGCCCAGGGAGGTCTCGCCTTCCCCACCAGCCCAGAAGACGTTGAACCCCACGTACAGGACACCCTCAGGGCAGGTCGTGGCCTGTGCGATGAAAAAACGGTGCGCCTCTTTGTGGAGGAAGCCGGACAGCACCTGCAGAAACTGCTCTCTTATGGGGTCCCTTTTGAAGGCCACCAGACCCTGGAGGGTGGGCACAGCCACCCTAGGGTGTTTCATGCCTGGGGAGATGCATCTGGACGTGCTGTGAGTGTGACCCTCACCCAGGTGGTGCGGGATCAGGGCATTGAGGTGCTGGAAGGGGCTTTCGTGCAATCTCTGCTGCTCTCCGAGTCAGGGCGTGTGGTGGGTGTGCAGACCCGCAATCAGAATCACCTTGCTGGAGCGGTCCTGCTGGCCTCTGGAGGCTTCGGGCAGCTCTATCCAGTGACCACTGCACCCGAAGAGGCCACAGGAGACGGAATTGCCCTGGCTTACCGTGCAGGGGCCGTCCTCAGGGACATGGAATTCGTGCAGTTCCACCCCACTGTGTTTCTTGCTGGAAACCGGGGCCTCCTCATCACCGAGGCAGCACGGGGTGAAGGGGCCGTTCTGCTGAATGGCAACATGGAACGCTTCATGCAGGAATACGACCCCCAGGGCGAACTGGCTCCCAGAGATGTGGTGGCCCGTGCCATTGCTTCTGAAGAGGCAAAAACCGGGCGGGTGTACCTGGACCTGAGGCACCTTGGGGCTGAATTCGTGCAGCACCGTTTCCCCAGCATCTACGAACGCCTGCTGTCACATGGGGTGGACATCAGCACTGAACCTGTTCCCGTGAGTCCTGCCGTCCACTACACCATCGGAGGCATCTTCACCGATGTGGATGGAAAAACCACCCTGGAAGGCCTGTACGCTGCCGGAGAGGTCGCGTCTTCAGGGCTGCACGGTGCCAACCGTCTGGCAAGCAATTCCCTGCCAGAAGGTCTGGTTTTTGGAGTGCGGGCCGTAGAAGCAGCCCACAAAAGCCTGAAATTTGAATCTCCAGTGTCCAGAACCCAGCTTGAAACTGTGGGAAGCAAGGCCAGTGTTCAGCAGGTGATTGGTGCAGGGGCAGGCATCAACCGCACCGCTGAAACCCTCCGTCTGGCCCTCGAAACCCTCCCAGAGCCAGGGGCAACAGACGGCAGCACCATTGACACCCTCGAAGCAGGAAATCTGGCCCGTGTTGCCAGAACCGTCCTGAAAGGGGCACTGGACCGTGAGGAATCCAGAGGCGGCCATTTCCGCACAGATTATCCAGAGCCAGACGAAGTGCGTCACAGCCTCTTTCAGATTCCTCCCCTGCTGGAGACCTTATGATCAGACACGTCGTATTGCAGATCAAACCCGAAAAGGGCAACATCCAGGGCAATCTGGAACGCCTGAAGAAAGCCCTGCTGGACATCCGTGAAGAGTCTCCTGATGTGGTGGTTTTGCCAGAATCTTTTCTGACCGCCTATTTTCTGCAGGGAGGGGTGCGGGAACTGGCCCTGACGCAGCAGGAACTGTTTGTCCGCCTGAGCAGCATGTACCAGGAACTGAACTGGCCCGGTCTGCTTGATCTGGTGATTGGTTTTTACGAGCGTGAAGGGGGCACCTTCTACAATTCATGTGCCTATGTGGAACTCGGTGGAAGGGGCATCTTGCATGTGCACCGCAAGGTCTTCCTGCCCACCTACGGGGTCTTCGATGAGGAGCGTTACCTGTCCAGAGGCTCCCGCATTCAGGCCTTCAACTCCCGATTTGGACGGGTGGGCATGCTGATCTGCGAGGACTTCTGGCACACTGTGACCAGCACCATCATTGCTCTGGACGGCGCGCAGGTGGTTTATGTCCCCTCCGCAAGCCCTGCCCGTGGCTTTGCTTCCCAGAACCCAGCCAACATGGAACGCTGGAGTGCCCTGGCCCAGGCCGTCGCTGCTGAGCATGGCATGTACACCCTGCTCAGTTCCCTGATTGGCTTTGAAGGAGGCAAGGGCATGGTGGGAGGCAGCCTGATTGTCAGCCCGGAAGGCAAGATCATGGTTTCTGCTCCTGCCTTCGAGGAAGCTGCACTGGTTGCAGAAATCGATCTGGAACGCATTCCTGCCGTGAGGTACGACAACCCACTTCTGGCAGACCTGCAGGGGAACCTCCCTTCCATCCTGCCCGACCTGAACCGTGTGATGCACAGAGGTGAGAAATGAAGATCCTCAGGGCCGACAGAGGCAGCGAAGTGCTCGACCTCAATTGCGCACTTCTTGCCCAGTATCTGGAGCGTTTCATTCGAGAAGAGTTGGCATGGAGAGGATACAAAAAGGGCCTGATTGGTGTCAGTGGAGGGGTGGACTCCGCCCTCACCCTGGCCCTGGCCGTCCGTGCTCTGGGTGCCGAGAATGTGCATGCTGTGGCCATGCCACACCAGCGTTCTGCACCCACTTCCTTTGAGCACGCAAAACTGGTCTGTGATGCTTATGGGGTCACATTGGACACCGTGGACATCACACCCATTGTGGAAGGTTACGCCCAGACCGATCCAGAAATGACAGCCCGCAGACGGGGCAACCTGATGGCCCGCAGCCGCATGATGGTGCTCTTTGACCAGTCTGAAAAACACCACGCCCTGACCCTTGGGACAGGCAACAAGACTGAGCGTCTGTTTGGTTACTTCACCTGGCACGCAGATGACACCCCCCCCATCAACCCTCTGGGAGACCTGTACAAGACCCAGGTCTGGGGACTGTCGGAGTACGTTGGGGTGCCAGATGCCGTGCTGCACAAAGCCCCCACGGCAGACCTCGAAGCAGGCCAGACCGATGAGGGGGATCTGGGCATCACCTACAGACGGGCAGATGTGATTCTGGAGCACTACCTCAAAGGTTACCCCGATGCCTACATCGAGAGCCTGGGTTATCAGCTGTCTGAGATCGAGCGGGTAAAAACCCTGGTGAACCGCACCCACTGGAAGCGCACCACGCCAGCGACAGCCGTGGTCAGCAGCACAGCCATCAACGAGTTTTACCTGAGGCCTCTGGATTTCAGGATTCGGTAAACCCCTTTTGTGAAAATGGAAGACGACCCTCCATAGGGTCGTCTTCTTGCACCTTGAGGCTCAGAAGAAGACTTTGAGTCCTGCACGACCACCGAGGTCGAACCCTCCAAAGTTTCCAAAGGTGTATTTGGGTTGCAGTTCAGCAAAGATTGCAGCGGTTCTGGTGAATTCAAAATCTGCACCAAAATTACCACGCAGGGCCACACTGGGGTTGCCACTGCCCACACCCAGTTCCAGGCCGAAACCCACATAAGGCTTCACATCGCTCTTGCCAAATGGATAGAGCAGATCGGCTGCAAAACCCATGCCAAAGCTTCCCTGACGAATGTCAACCATCACTTCTCCACGGCCATCAAAGTCACCCAGGAACTTTTCGGCACCAATGCCCAGGTTTGCCGAGAACCAGGGGTTACCCTGACCATGAGTGACAAAGCCAGCTTCGGCTCCAGTGCTGCCCTGAACGTAAGTCTTCCCTGCTGCGAATGCGCTGCCCGCCAGGGCCAGAATGCTGATCATCACGATGTTTTTCATGTTGTTTCCTCCAGCGTAGTACTGTACTGCACCACAGGGGAAAATTCTATGCCATGAAAAATGGGCTGTCTGTGTTTTCCGTCAGCGCTTTCAAAGCCTTGACTTTTATTGATATATGATTATCATTAATCAGTATGTCGAGCATTCCTGTCACTGTCCTGTGTGGTTTTCTGGGAAGCGGAAAAACCACGCTCCTGAACCACCTGCTCTCCCAGAGCAAAGACCGCAAAATTGCTGTCATCGTCAATGAATTTGGCGAAATCAACATTGATGCCAGCACCATCGTCCACACCGATGAGAAGACCATCGAACTCTCCAATGGCTGCATCTGCTGCACCCTGCGAGGAGACCTTCTTGAAGCCGTAGACGATTTGCTGAAAACCCGCGAACTGGACCACATCGTCATTGAGTCCACTGGAATTGGCGAACCCCTCCCGATTGCCCAGAGTTTCTGCCTCACGCCAGAAGAACTTGATCTGGACCCTGGCCTTCCCAACCTGCTGGGCAAAGTCCACATTGACGCCATGGTCACCGTGGTCGATGCCGCCCAGTTCTTCGAGATGTACCACAGACCCGGTACCATCGAAGGAGACGATCTGGAACGGGGTTACGGGCAACTCCTGCAAGAGCAACTGGAATTCGCCAATCTGGTGGTGCTCAACAAGCTGGATGTGGCCACGCCAGAAGATGTGCAAAAGCTTGAAGAATTCATTGCCCTCACCAACCCCAGAGCAAAAGTGCTGAAAAGTATTCGTGGCGTGATTCCCATCGAGGACATTCTGAGCGTTGAACTTTTCGATTTCGAGGAAATGAGCCAGCTGGACAGCTGGATGCTGGAACTCGAAAAAGAGCACACTCCGGAAAGTGAAACCTACGGTCTGGGAACGTACATTTACCGCACCCAGGCCCCTCTGGATCTGGACCGCCTCTATGACATTCTGGAGCAAGGTCTTCCCAGAAACATCATTCGCTCCAAAGGCTGGCTGAACACCGGGTCAGACGTGGCCACCCTCTGGAACCACACAGGCCGCTTCCTGACCCTGGAACCCATGGGCGAATGGAACAACCCGGCAGAGGCCTTCACAGAACTGGTCTTCATCGGGCAGGATCTGGATGGTGCAGAGATTGAGGACCTGCTCTCCTCTGCCCTGACCGTCCTGAGGTGAGCTGTTGCAAGTTCAACACAGGTTTCATCTGGAAACCCGTTAAGCTGAAGACATGAAAAGCTTGCTGCTCATGACCCTGCTGATGGCTTCTTCCGCTCTGGCCCAGGAAAAATACAACCTGATTCAGGCCACCGACAAAACCAGTGCCATGCCTGGAGAGGTCATCACCTACCTGCAGGATTTCACGGTTTCAGAAAACATCACGGGCATCAGCCTGCAACTGGGCATCCCCGAAAACACCGACCTGGTGCAGCTCACGGTGGTCTCTCCCAATGCCAGGGTGCTCATCAGCATCGACAAACAGAACTGGCTGCCCCTCTCCAGAATCGGAGATGGCAACATCCTGATCACCGCAGATGAATTCCAGAAAGCCTTCGGTCAGGCAGCAGGGACCTTCTTTGTTGCTGCAGACACCAACAGGGATGGCGTTCTGGATGGTCTGGACACCTTCACTCCTGAGGATCAACTGGCCGTGATCTACAAGGTGAAACTGCGTCAGCCCTGATAGAAACAACTTCATGAAACAGAAAGGGGTGAGCCGACGGCCCACCCCTACAGCTTGATGATCTCAATAAAAGACAACGGTTTTGTTCTCGTACACCAGAATGCGCTCTTCCACATGCCAGCGCACCGCACGGGCCAGCACCTGGCGCTCGATGTCGCCACCCAGACGCACCAGTTCCTCAATGGTCTGGCGGTGGGAGACCCGCACCACATCCTGCTCAATGATGGGACCTTCATCCAGATCATTGGTGACGTAGTGGGCCGTCGCACCAATGATTTTCACCCCGCGCTGGAAAGCACTGTGGTAGGGCCTGGCACCAATAAATGCAGGCAAAAAGCTGTGGTGGATGTTGATGATCTTGTTGGGCCATTTGCCCACCAGTTCTGGAGACAGAATCTGCATGTAGCGGGCCAGCACAGCAAAATCGACCCTGTGTTCCACCATCAGGTCATGAATGCGCTGTTCCTGTTCCTGCTTGTTGCCTTTCGTGACAGGCAGGTGGTAGAAAGGCACCCCAAAGAACTCTGCGTCTTTCTGCAGGTCAGGGTGGTTGGAGATGATCAGGGGAATCTCGACCTCCAGTTCTCCCCTGCGTTGACGCCAGAGCAGGTCCAGCAGACAGTGGTCGTATTTGGACACCAGAATGGCCATGCGTTTCACTTCATCGAAACTCATGCTCCAGTCCATGCTGAACTGGTCTCCAATGGCCTGAAATGCCCCCCTCAGGATTTCACCAGAGGCCCTGCCCCGCTCAAACTCAATGCGCATGAAGAATTCTCCACCGCTCTTGGCCGTGGCATGCTGATCGGCGTGGATGATGTTGCACCCTTGCTGGGTGAGAAAGCCTGAAACCGCAGCCACAATTCCAGGCTGGTCAGGACAGTGAATCAGTAATCGGGCCGTCATATCAGGTCATACTAGCACTGCACAGACAAAACACTGAAAGTATACGTGCATACGGCATTTACTGGAAAAGTTTCAGCTGGACCGAAAACAAAAAAGAGGCACCCGAAGGTGCCTGAGGATCAAAGAATCTTACTTCTTGCGCTTCTTGCCGCCCTTTTCACCGGGGCCACGCTCTTTGGCGTCACGCAGGAAGGACCGCAATTTGTTTTCAAACTCGGGGCTCTGGCGACCGATCATGCGGGGACGGGGCATCTCTTCGGGAGCATCCTGAAGCTCCTTGATGGAAAGGTCCAGACGGCCCTTCTCGTCACGCCCGAGGACCTTGACCTCGATGGTCTGGCCTTCCTGCAGGTAGTCGCTGACATTCCGCACGTAGCTGTGGGCGATCTGGGAGATGTGGACCAGGCCCACTTCTCCGTTCTCGAACTGAATGAAAGCGCCGAAATCCGTAATGCGGGCAACCCGCCCTGTGACCACTGCTCCTGATTCAAATACCACTTTGTGTTCCCTTCATAGGTTCTCTTGCAACAGTGTACACCATGAGAGGCGCATAAGGGGTGTCTGGAATCGCCCAATTCCAGAATTCAAGGTTGATGAACGCTTAATGGGTACAGACCTTTGGTATGCCTCATGAGGTTTGAGACCGTCCGGGAGGGGCTTTCAGGCATTACTGGAGAGATTTGACGTCCAGATCCGGGTTTTTCCTGATGACAGGCTGAGTTTGAGTGTGTTTGGGCCGCTCCATCAGGCTTACTTTTCCTGATGAACTCAAGGTAGAATGAGGCTCATATGAAATTGCGTGGAACGCTGAGTGGCCTCAGCTTGCTGCTGGAAAGCAAAGACAACCTCGAGAGCCTGGACACCCAGCTGAAAGAAAGGGCCCAGGTGCTCTCCAGGGCCCAGGTCTCCATTGAAATTGAACAGGACATTCCCTGGGTGCTGATCGAACACGCCCAGAGCCTCCTCACCGAACTGGGCGCAGAGCTGAAAAGCATCCGGCCTGCCATCAGTGCCCGCAGCACTGCACAGACAACACCAACTTCTACAGCCTCTGCCCCTTCAACACCTGCACCTGCAGCCTCACCTCAGCCCAGCAAACCCATCCTCCCCCAGCAGACCCGCATTCTGACCCAGCAATTGCGATCTGGCATGCGCATCGAGCACCCGGGAAGCCTGGTTGTGGTTGGAGATGTGAACCCTGGCGTGGAACTCATTGCAGACGGTGATGTGATCGTCACTGGCGCTTTGCGAGGCATGGCACACGCAGGCGCCAACGGCAATGAAACCAGCGTGATCTGGGCCAGACCCATTGCCTCACCGCAAATCCGCATCGGCAAGGCGGTGGCCCGAGCCCCTGAAGGCAAGGTCATGGACACCATGCGCCGCAACGAGAACTTCGATGCAGAGATGGCACGTCTGGAAAACGACCACATCGTGATTGAGATTGTGAAGTCGAGCAAGCACTGACCCCAGGTGCAGGTTTTTGAGGTTAGATCCCCCTGCTTCTCGCGTTCGCTCGAAGCTGTCCCCCTTGACGAAGGGGGATTGATGGGCATAAAGGTTGGTGTCCAATGGAGTCGTACACCAACCCCCTTTCGTTAAGGGGGGACAGTCTTGTGGATGCTACGCATCCTACAAGACAGGGGGGATCTGGCCCTCAGTGCATTCAGACGCCCACCTCAATGTCAGCAAAGTGACGGGCAGAGCGAAGCGATGCTCAGAAGATCTCAATTCGCTTTTTCCCCCCATATATCGTATACTTAAGTGTAGTCTCGGGCCTGAGCCCGATGCAGTTTGAGGGCAAGCCTTGAACGAAGAATCCCTGTGTTCATAGGGGTGGGTGCATACCCACCCTTTTATCATGGGGGAGGTGCAAAGTGAATCTTGAGAGCATCGCCGTCAACATCCTGGAACCTCTTGGGTTCGAGGTTCTGGAAGTTCAGGTGCAAAATGCACAGCGCAGCCCGATTGTTGTGGTGCGCATTGATCGCCTGGACGAGCAGCCTGTGACCACCGAGGACCTGCAACTGTGCAGCCAGACCCTCGGTCTGGAGTTTGACCGTCTGGACCCCATCAAGAAGGAATACCGTCTGGAGTTTGAATCTCCCGGTCCCAAACGTCCTTTGAAGCGGGCACGTCACTTCGAGCGCATGCTGGGCCTGAAAGCCAAAGTGCGTTCCAGTTTGGAAAATTTCACCGCGCCCATCAAAGAGGTGAACGGTGACCTGGTGACTTTTGATCACGGTGAAGAGGGCATCACCCTGCGCATTGGCGAGTTTCAGGCCAACCTCGCAGAGTTCCCCGACCGCCACCGTTAAATTCAAGGAGAACGAACGTGAACAGAGAATTTTTGGATGCGCTCAATGATCTGGCCGTTGCCCGCAACATCGACAAGGGCCAATTGATCACGGCTTTTGAAGAGGCCCTGCAGCAGGCCTACACCCGCAACGTGGAGCCCGAGAAGCGCATTGAAGTGCACCTCGATGCCCAGAGCGGCGAACTTGAAGTGCTGATTGTCCGTGAAGTGGTGGAGAAAGTCGAGGATGAGAACAAGCAGATCTCTCTGGCAGATGCGCTTGAACTCGACCCTGAAGTGGAAATCGGCATGGAAATGGAGTTTCCCGTCGAGCGTGAGAAATTCACCCGCATCGCCCTGCAGGCCACCAAGCAGGTGCTGACCCAGCGCATGCGTGAAGCCGAGCGCAACATCGTGTTCAACGAGTACAAGGACCGCGAAGGCGAAGTCCTGACTGCTTCTGTGGTCCGGATGGACAACAAGGGCAACGTCTTTGTGGAACTTGGACACGGCGAAGCCATCCTGCCTCCCAAAGAGCAGATTCCTGGCGAGCGCCTGCTGAACGGCAACCGCGTGAAGGTCTACCTGAAAGAAGTCAAGAAGACCAACCGTGGCCCCAGCATTCTGGTGTCCCGTGCCGATGAGCGCCTGCTGGACTACCTGCTGAAACAGGAAATCCCTGAAGTCGCCGAAAACATCGTGGAAGTGAAATCCATTGCCCGTGAAGCCGGACAGCGCTCCAAGGTGGCCGTGTTTTCCCGCAACCCCAACGTGGACCCCATCGGTGCCTGCATTGGTCACCGTGGCAACCGCATTCAGGCCATCACTGGCGAACTGGGCAAAGAGCGTGTGGACGTGATCCTGTGGGACGCCAACCCCAGAGAGTTCATCCGCAACGCCCTCTCCCCTGCCAAGGCCGCTTTCATTGAAGTGGATGCCGACAAGAAGGAAGCCACCGTCACTGTGATGCCGGATCAGCTTTCTCTGGCCATTGGTAAAGGTGGACAGAACGTGCGTCTGGCCGCCAAACTGACCAGCTTCAAGATCGACCTGCGCGAAACCAAGGCCATCAGTGACCTGGACGCCGCCATGCTGCAGGCCGCCGAACAGGGCGAAAAACAGACCACCGGAGCCAGCACCGGGGCCGCCCGTGCTGCCTTCGATGCCCTCTTCAAAGATTCCAAATCTGTTGCCAGTGCCACCCCAGAGGGTGACGTGGACCTGAAGGATTAAGCCATGTCTTTTACGCCCGAGCGCACCTGCGTTGCCTGCCGCAAGAAACGTCCGCAAAGCGAAATGCTTCGCTTCCGGAAGTCTTCTGAAGGCTGGGTCATGCAGGATGAGGACAGGTTCGGGCGGGGCGCTTACGTGTGTGCAGACTCCCCTGCCTGCTGGAATGAGAAAAAACTCCGGCGTCTTGGCAGGAGTTCTCAGCGCCTGAGCGAACAACTGAATACCAGGAGGTCTTGATGTCCAAAGTACGCATCTACACCCTAGCCAAAGAATTAGGCCTCGACAACCAGAAAATGCTCGATGTGCTGAATGACCTCGGTGTGAACTACAAATCCGCGAGCAGCACCATCGATGACGACATTGTGGAACTGATCCGGGCCATGGTGGCCGAGGAACAGGCCCCCAAACAGCCCACCAAAAAAGAAGATGCTGCAAAAGCTGAAGACGATGGCGGCATCCCCCTGCGTGCCCCTGTGGTCACCATCATGGGTCACGTCGATCACGGGAAAACCAGCCTGCTGGACTACATCCGCAAGACCAAAGTGGCTGCGAAGGAAGCCGGGGGCATCACCCAGCACGTTGGTGCCTTCGAGGCCAAAACCAGCCGTGGCAAGATTGTCTTCATTGACACCCCCGGACACGAGGCTTTCACCAGCATCCGTGCCCGTGGAGCCAAGGTGGCCGACATCGCCATCATCGTGGTTGCGGCAGATGACTCCATCATGCCCCAGACCCGTGAAGCGGTGGCTCACGCCAAAGCCGCCAACATCCCCCTGATTGTGGCCATCAACAAGATGGACCTGCCCGGCGCAGACCCCCAGAAGGTCAAAAACGACCTGATGGCTCTGGGTCTGGTGCCTGAAGAGTTCGGTGGTCAGACCATCACCGCCGAGATCAGTGCCAAAACAGGTGCAGGTGTTGAGGAACTCCTCGAATACATCTCCCTGATTGCCGAACTTGAAGAGTTCCGTGCTGACCCCAACGGCGAATTCAAAGGCGTCGTGGTGGAAGCCAAGGTGGACAAGCAGGCCGGTGTGCTGACCAACATCATGGTTCAGGAAGGTCAGCTGAATGTCTCTGACTTCCTGGTGGTGGGTGAAAACTACGGCAAAGTGAAAGCCATGGTGGACTCCTACGGTGAGCGCATCAAGAAAGCCGGACCCAGCACCCCCGTGCAGATCCTTGGCTTCTCTGAAGTGCCCCAGAGCGGTGAAATGGTGGTCTCTGCCAAGAACGAACACGAGGCCCGTGAAATCGTGGCGAAACGGGTCAGTGAGCGCCGGGAGGCTGAAGAAGCCGCTTCCACCCGACGCAAGTTCTCCCTGAATGATGTGTTTGGTGCCCTTGAGGGTGAAACCCGCGAGGTCAACCTGATCCTGCGTGCCGACACCCAGGGCTCCCTGGAAGCCATTCAGGGCATCCTGGCCCGCAAGAAGACCGATGACCTCAACATCAATGTGATGCTGGCCGGAATCGGTGCGCCCAGCGAGTCGGATGTGCTCCTGGCCTCCACCGCCAGCGCAACCATCCTGTGTTTCAACGTGACCGCTGCCCCTCCCGTGAAGAAAGCTGGAGAGCAGAAGGGCGTGGATGTGAAGACCTTCCGCATCATCTACGAACTCATCGATGAAGTGGACCGTCTGCTCAAGGGCGAAGTCGAGCCTGTCTACGAGGAGCAATACCTCGGCAAAGCCGAAGTGCGCATGATCATCTCTCACCCCAAATTCGGCACCATTGCTGGCTCTTATGTGCAGGATGGCAAACTGAAGCGAAACGCCAAAGTGGTTGTGAAGCGCAAGGGCAAAGAGGTGTACTCTGGCACCATCATCGGCCTGAAACGCTTCAAGGATGACGTCCGTGAAGTGCTGACCGGCTTTGAATGCGGAATCAACGTGGACTGGAATGAAATCCAGGAAGGTGACATCATCGAGGCCAGTGAAATGGTCGAGGTGACTCCTTCTTAAGCAGTGTGAACAAAAAAGGCCCGCATAAATGCGGGCCTTTTTTGTTGCCGAGGGCTTTGGGGGAATCAGCATCACAACAGTGTGATCAAGCCGATGAAGGTAAGAAGATCTTTCTGCTTGAGCCATATTCTGCGAGAGATACTCCGCACAAAGATCATGACCATTTGTCTGGTGTTGCATCATGCTCTCGGCCTTCGGCCCTCGGCATGAATCCTCAACCCCTAGCACTCCCCTGCATTTCCTTGTAAAATATCCCGGCAATGCAAACGCAGAACAGGTCTCCAGTGCCCCACATCTTCAAGGTGCTGTTGCCTCTGGTGTTCTCGCTTTTGCCGTGGCTCGGAGTGCATTACGAGCGAATACAGGGTTCCCGCCACGCTGAGGTGAGCCTGCGGCCCCTGCCGATTCCCGAACTGACCTCCAGCAGTGTTCCTGCGCCACAACTTCCCAGCATCAAGTCGGTTTCTCCACCGGTGCGTTTCTTCCCCCTGCCGTGGTTTGTGCATGCATGGGTCAAAACGGTCCGGGTCCGGGAAACCGTGCTTTTTTTGCCTTACAGCCTGCCTTGGCTCGGGCGCATGATGCTGGATGGTGGCTGATTCCTGCTCCTGAATCGGCCCATGTTCTCAAAACCTCATTTCACCCACCAGCCTGACCTGCACCGAGCAGCGTTCTGCAGGCTGATTCAAGGAGCAAAATGCATCAAGCCCCCCGCAAAAAACGCCGCGCACAGACGCCCGGCGGTAACACCATCTGGACCACCCTGGTGATCGTGGCCGTTCTGATCGCTTCTCTGCTGAGCATCTGGCGTCCCTGGCAGCACCCCAGCACCCCCACCACCCTGTGGAGTGAGAACTACAAATTCCTGAACCTGGGTCTGGACCTGCAGGGCGGTTTGCGTGTCACCATGAAGGTGGACACCGCCAACCCCACTGCGGACGACGTGGACAAGGCCAAGACCATTCTGGAAAACCGCGTGAACGCTCTGGGGATCGCAGAGCCCACCGTGCAGCGTCAGGGCAATGACCGTGTGGTCATTGAGCTTCCTGGCATCAAGCCTGAAGAGCAGGACAAGGCCCGCAAACTGATCGGGACCACGGCAAAACTGACCTTCCACATCGTTCCCGATGACAAAAGAAACATTCCAAGTGATCAGTTGAAAGTCTCTGACCTTGGTCCTGCCATGGCTTCCGGGGAAATCATCCTCAATGCCCAGGCCCAGGCCGATACCGGTGGTCGCTGGATCGTGAGTTTCTCGACCACCCCAGACGGCTCCAAGAAACTGGATGAAGTCACCCGTCCCAACGTGGGCAAACTGATGGCCATTGTGCTGGACAACCAGATCAAGAGTGTGGCCACCATCCAGCAGGCCCTGAGCACCAATGCCCAGATTTCTGGCAGCTTCACTTCCCAGGAAGCCTCTGATCTTGCCCTGGTGCTGAAGTCCGGTGCACTGCCTGTGCCCCTCAAAGAAGTGGAGGTGCGCGCCATTGGTCCTTCACTCGGTGCAGATGCCATCAAGAGCGGAACCATCGCCTCTCTGGTGGGCATTGCCCTGGTGTTTGTCTTTGCTTTCATTTATTACGGGTTTTACTTCGGTCTGGTGATTGCTGTTGGCCTGATGTTCTCCGGTCTGATCATCATGGGCATTCTGGGCGGCCTGGGGGCCACCCTGACCCTGCCTGGCATTGCCGGTCTGGTTTTGACCATCGGGGCTGCCGTGGACGGCAACGTGATTTCCTTCGAGCGCATCAAGGAAGAACTTCGTCGCGGCAAAGGCATCCGGGGGGCAGTCAACAACGGCTTCAACCACTCCTTCTGGACCATCTTTGACGTGAACCTGTCCCACCTGCTCTCAGCCTTTGCACTTGCCAACTATTCCACCGGAGCCGTGAAGGGCTTTGCTGTGACCCTGGCTGTGGGTGTGATTGCTTCTGCTTTCTCCAACCTGGTCTTCTCCAAGTGGATGATGACTGCCATGGCAAAACGCAAACAGTTTGCTGCGCCTGACTGGGCCACCTGGAGAAACCCCAACATCGACTTCCTGAAACCTGCAGCCATCATCACCACCATCAGCATTTCGCTGGCCATCATCGGAACGGTGATTGTGGGCATCAAAGGTTTCAACCTTGGCGTGGATTTCACTGCAGGAACCTCTTACACCGTTGCCACCAGTGCTGCGGTTGCAGTGGAGGATGTGCGCTCCAAACTGGAAACAGCAAACCTTGAAGGTGTGGACGCCAAAGCCGCTGTCATCCAGCGCTCTGTGACCCCTGGCATTGATGGAGCCCAGTTCACTGTGAAGGTGGGCGAGATCAGCGACGCCTCCAGCGACCAGTTGCGCCAGACCCTCACCACCCTGGAAGGGGGCAAAGTCACCCAGATTGAGAAAGTGGGTCCCACCGTGGGTCAGGAACTGACCGACAAGACCCTGAAAGCTGTGATTCTGGGCCTGGTGCTGATTCTGGTGTATGTGGCTTTCCGTTTCGATTTGATCTTCGGGATTGGCAGTGTGGTTGCGGTGATCCACGACGTGGGCATCGTGATGGGTCTTTACTCCCTGCTGGGGCTGGAATTCACCATTTCCACGGTGGCTGCGATCCTGACTTTGATTGGTTATTCCCTGAACGACTCGATCATCGTGTCTGACCGCATGCGGGAAAACATCAAGTTGATGCGTGGCAAGCCCTTCCGTGAGATTGTGAACACCTCCATCAACCAGACCCTGTCCCGCACCATCATGACCTCGGTGACCACCATGCTGCCTCTGGTCAGTCTGTTCTTCCTCGGTGGTGTGGTGCTGCGGGACTTCTCCCTGATCCTGCTGGTGGGCATCATCATCGGTACGTACTCCAGCATTTACATCGTGGCCCCAATGGTGGTGTTCTACAACAACTGGCGGGCCAACCAGAAATCCAATGCCAAGAAAGCCGCCAAAGCCTGATTCTGTCTGATCTGGCTTTCTCGACCTCCTGATTTTCAGGAGGTTTTTTGATTTTGTCTTGAATTTGCTTTGACAGCCCTTTCCTTTCAAGGGAAAACCCTTCATCATGATTTCTGAAAGAAATGTTACGATTTAAAGGAGCATCCCAATGAAGATCATGCCTTTTGCTTTTTCTCTGGTTTCCCTGCTGCTGTGCAGCGTTGCAGGTGCGCGGGTGGGGGGAGGAAGCATCCCCACTGCTTCTTCCCCCATTGCTCCCAGCATGGTGGCCCTGGTGGATGTGGAAGGGACCCTGTGCTCAGGGGTTCTGATCGGCAACAACACCGTATTGACAGCAGCCCACTGCGTGGAAGACATGATGGCTGTCCCCTCCCCCATCGTGTATTTTCCTCAACCCGGAGAAATCATTGGTCATGACCAGAAGGCCCTCATGGTCAAAGGGCGCTTCCTGATCCCCAAACAGATTCTGCGCACCCCTGAGCGTTCCAGCAAGGTGTCGCTGGGAAGGTTCCCCACGCCAGGCAAGAAAGTGGTGGATTTCAAGAAGGAGATGGTTTACCAGGGGCCTGATCTGGCCCTGCTGGAAGTGGACGCTGGAGCCGTGCGCAGCTGGACAGGTTTCAAGAAAGCAATCCTGCCGTTCAATCAGGAGAGCGATGAACTGAATCCTGGTGAGAGCATCAAAGTGGCCGGGTTTGGGATCTATGAATTTCATGATCGGGAACCTTCAGGACAATTGCATGAGGGCACAGAAGAGGTCGCTGCCTTTGGTCTGTCTCCAGTGGGAACTTTTGTGATCCAGCCTTCTGCGACAGGGGGAGCCAGGGCATGTGCTGGGGATTCCGGTGGGGGTGTTTTTGCCCTGCGAAATGGACAGTGGGTGCTTTCAGGCATCATCAGTGCAGCCACCGGAACCGAAGAGCAGGCGGCGAAATTTCCTCCTGGAAGCAGGATGTACCGCATTTGCCAGGAAGCCAGCTACACCGAAATTGTGGATGTGTTGCAATACGGCAAATTCATTGCGCAGGCAGCACGCTGGGACACCGCCATTGCAGAGTGGGTACGTGAGTCGGAAAGAAAACGCGCCCCCCTGGTGAGCAATTTTCAGGCAGATGCTGCCTACCTTTACCATCTGGGAGAGCAGTGTGCTGTCGCTTTCGAGAAGAAAAAGTTTGCAGAAGCTCTGGGTCCCTGCACCACTGCTGCTCAGGGCAGGGTGGATTCTTCCCAGTACCTGCTGGGTCGGATGTACTGGGAGGGAACCGGGGTCACCAGAAACCTGAGCCAGTCTGCCCTCTGGATGGAGAAGGCTGCCCGTCAGAACTTTGGTCCTGCCTGGTATGTGCTGGCCTTCTGGTACGAGCAGGGCACGGGGCCTTACACCATCAACCCCCAGAAAGCCAGTGAAAGCTACCAGAAATGTGCCCAGTTGCAGGTGCAGGAGTGCATCAACCGCCTGAAAGCCCTGCAGGGCAAGTGACCTGAAAGCAGACTTCACAGGTAAGCGCCCTCACAGAAAACACCTGTTTCCAGCCTCCACATGACACTTTCTAACGTCTGGTCCTCTATGCTGAAGTCAGAGGGAACCCCTCATCAGGGAGGACGGAATGGACCATGCCCGCAAACTGCATGAGCTGTGGAATGAACTGGAAAAGGGAGATGAAGAAGCCATCCATGAGGCCCGCAAACTCACCCGCAAAGCCCAGGCTTACCTGCGGGCCACCGGGGCACCCAGAAAAACCCTGAAACCCTGGAAGAGGTTGCGCCAGACCATCGCCCCTTTCAGGGATCTGGATGTGACCCTGGACCACCTGAAAAAGCTCCTCAGGGAATTGCAGGCCGATCCTGTCACGCTGGAGCTCTTGAGCCTGCATTACACCACCCAGCGCATTCGCATGTGGGCAGAGGTGGAACTTCCCGTAAAACCCAGGGATTTGCAGGAACCCAAAAATGCCTCTGATCGGGTCCAGGAGACCCTGGAGGATGACTGGCAGTCTCTGAGGAAAGAAGCCCGCAAGGTGATGAAATCGCGCGAGTCTGCAGCCTGGCACACCTGGCGCAAGCACCTGAAGCGCTACAGGTACACCTGGGAAATCGAAGGCGAAGCCCCAGCAGAACTGATTGAATTGCTCAAACACCTGGGTCACATGCAGGACATGGAGGTGCTGAAAGAGAAACTGGAGGACGCCCCCGAGTTTCTGCATCCTTACCTGCCTGAGCTGCGTGAGGTGATGACCCAGCAGCACGATGAGGCGCAGAGAAAAGCCCGCGAATTGTGGCAGGCGTGGAGCAATACACATCAAGTCCTGATAGAATCGTGACGTGGATTTCAGCGCAGTACAGAACAGACAGCAGGCTTTCATTGAAGAGCGCGGATGGCAGGACTTTCAGACCCCCAAAAACCTGGTGATGGCCCTGATGGTGGAATCTGCCGAGCTGCAGGAGATTTTTCAGTGGCTGACCCCGGAAGAAAGCTGGCAGGTCCGGGACAAACCCGGGGTTCTGGAGCATGTGGGTGAAGAGGCCGCCGACATCCTGCTCTACCTGCTGCACCTGTGCCGGCAGCTGAACATCGATCTGGAACAGGCTGTGAATGACAAAATGCAGAAAAACGCTGTGAAGTATCCGCTGGGTTCATCATGAAGGTCCTGCAGTACATTCAGGTGCTTTTGCTCCTCACCATCCTGGGGATGATTCTGCTGGTTCAGCTGGAAAACCCCCTGGAGGTGCGTCTGCCCTTCCTGTTTGGAGGGAGAACCACCATATCACTGGGCTGGTTTCTTCTGATGACGCTGGGGGTGGGGGCCCTGTACACTTTTTTTCTGATGCTTCCCCCTTACCTTCGCAGCCTGTGGGCTGCACGCACAGAGCGCCTGCGCAGTGTTGAACTGCAGAAACAGCCCATGATGCCTGTACCCACTCCTCCAGACCTTGCTCCTGTGGAAGGAACAAAAGAAGCATGAAGGACGCTGTCTGGACGCTCGCCACGCCTGCGGCCCGGGCCGAACTGTCTCGCCTGATGGAGGACTTCAAGATCAGCCCCCTGATGGCACAGGTCTTTCATTCCAGAGGGCTGACCCGGGAGCACCTGACCCCGGAGTTTCGCCTCAGTCCCAATCCTGCCCTGCATGAGGCGGCAAGCAGGGTCATTGCGGCCATGAAAGCCAGAAAACGCATCCGCATTCATGGCGATTACGATGCGGACGGCATCACGGCCTCCAGTGTGCTGGTGCTGGGCCTGAAGGCACTGGGAGCAGATGTGCATGCTTTCATTCCCCACCGTCTCAATGAAGGATATGGCATGCATCCAGACAAGGTGCCCGAGCACATCGATGCCTGTGACCTGCTGGTGACCGTGGACTGTGGGGTCACCAACCTGGAGGAAGTCCGGCGGGTGCTGGAGGCAGGCAAGGAAGTGATCGTCACCGACCACCACAGGCCCGGAGCAGAATTCCCGAACTGTCTGGTGGTCCACCCACACCTGACCCCGAACTATGACCATGACCTGCACAACCTGACCGGGGCGGGCGTGGCATACCATCTGCTGTGGGCCATCCACCAGCAAATGGGGTTACCTGATCCGGTCGAGTACTCGGACATCGCCACCATCGGGACCATTGCAGATGTGGCTCCCCTGATCGGGGAAAACCGCGCCCTGGTGATTGCAGGCCTGAAGCAGATGAAAAACAGCATCCATGCAGGCATCCGGGCGGCCCTCAAGCAGAACAGCATCGATGATCCAAGTGCCAGAGATGTGGCTTTTATTCTGGCCCCCAGAATCAATGCTGCAGGCCGTCTGGGGGAAGCTGAAATTGCCCTGGAATTCCTCACCACCTATTCCGAGAGGCGTGCCCAGGAGCTAGGGCTGTACCTGGATGTGCGCAACAAGGAGCGCAAGGAAATTCAGGACAGGATGTTCAAGCATGCCTTGCAGATCGTCAATCCTGAGGACCCAGCCATTGTGGTCACCCACGAGGACTGGCACGCTGGAATCATGGGGATTGTGGCCAGCAAATTGCTGGAAACTTTTTACAAACCAGTCTTTATCATTGCGCAGGGCAAAGGAAGTGTGCGCTCCACCCCGGGCATCAGTGCCGTGGATGGCCTGAACTTCGCAAAAGACCTGCTCAAACGTTACGGGGGGCACTCGGGCGCAGCTGGTTTCGCCATCTACGATGAAAACATCCCTGAGCTGGAAAAACGCCTGCATGCTTTTGTGAACCGTTATCCGGTGCCTGTGCGTCAGGTGCGAATGGACACCCTGCTTCCAGCCAATGCAGCACGGTTCAGCATGCTGCATGAAATTGAGCAGTTCGAGCCTTATGGCGAGGGCATCCGCTCTCCCAGCTTCTGGGTGACCGGAACACTCGAAGAAAGCCGCCAGATGGGCAAGGAACAGAAACACTACAGTTTCAGGGTGCACGGCATCCGGGGCAAGAAGTGGGATTTCAAAGGTCCCAGACCCCACACGCCTGTAGACATTGCAGTCTGTCTGGGCAGCAACACCTACCAGAACAAGACCACCCTGGAGTTCGATGCAGATGCTGTGCGCAGGCAGGAACCCCTCAACCTGACCGAACAGGACAGCACGGTGCGGGTGTTCCGAATGGGAGCCAGAGAGGCCATTTCACACCTCAAAAACAACCCTTCCCGATTCGCGGTTTATGCCGAGAATGATGGCATTCCCTTCCTGCAGAAAAACTGTCCAGAGGTCAGATTGCTGACCCCGGAAGAGGATGCACCACGGATTCTGCTGATGGCCCTGCCTCCACTGGCCACCCTGGAACGCTGGTTGCAACAAGCAGAGGTGACTTTTGCACTGGGCGACAGAAACCTTGCGGTGCTGCTCGAAACGTACCAGCATGGCAGTGAGCACCTGACCCAGCATCCCAGACCCGAAGTTCTGGAAGAACTGGGGGTGGCGTCCTTCATGGATGTGCCAGGCACCAATGTCTGGTCCAGTGCCTCCTACCGTGAGGAAGCCCTGGAGGCGTACCTGAAAACCTGCATTGCCCAGTTCTTTGTGCGCCTGAGCGACCAGGGGTTCAGCACAGCGGTCTTGCAGCTTTTTGCAGCACATCACCCATCCGTCAAAACCCCTCTGCTGTCCATTTGACCATCACATCAAAAAGGCTGGACCCTGCGATGGCCCAGCCTTTCTTCAGCATGTTCAGGCTTCCAGTGCTGTGATCTGGTTGCTGAGCTCCTCCCACTGTTCCATCAGGGAGAAGAGCTTGCTTTCCAGGTCTGCAAGGTCCTGACCCAGACGGGCGAAATCGGCATCTGGTGCAGCCCCATCCAGGGCCTCTGCAGCCTTCTGTTGCTGGGTTTCGGTGGTGTGGATGTCTGCTTCCACCTGTTCCAGTTTGCGTTTGAGGTGCCACAGGCTGGGTCCAGAGCGTTCCCTTTTGACTTTGACCTTCACCTCTTCGGTCTTGATGCCTGCAGGGACATGCTTTTGACGGTAATACTGGTAGCCTCCCGGGTAACTGTAGAACTGTCCGTCTTCGAGGAGCCAGATCTGGTCGGAAAGGTTTTCAATGAAGCGGCGGTCGTGAGAGACCATCAGCAGGGTCCCGGGGTACTCTCTGAGGGCCTCTTCCAGGCTTTCCACCATCTCCATGTCCAGGTGGTTGGTGGGCTCATCGAGCACCAGAAAGTTGTAGTGCTGCAGGGAGAGTTTCAGCAGGGCCAGACGCGCCCGCTCTCCTCCACTGAGGTTTTTGACCTGCTTGGTCTGGGCATCATAGGGAAACATGTACGCCCCGAGCAGGTTGTGGGCCTCCTGGTCCTTTTCGACCAGCGAGCGCACCTCGTCATAGAGTGTGCTTTCTGGGTCCACGCCTCTGAGTTGCTGGTCGTAGTAGCCCACCCGCACCCGGGCTCCGGTTCTGACGGTGCTTCTGGGATCATCTGAGGAGAGGAGCCCCAGCAATGCTTTCAGGAAGGTGCTCTTCCCTGCCCCGTTCATGCCAATCAGGGCAATTTTTTCGCCTTTGCGGATGTGCACATTGACATCTTTGAAGAGTTGCCGTCCTGCATAGTTCTTGGAAAGGTGACGGGCATCAAGGACCACTTCCCCGGAGTCCTCGCAGGTGAAACGCACTTCGGTGACATCCTCATCAGGTGGGGGAGCATCCACCTGGGCGGCCTGCATGCGCTCCAGACGCTTCTCCATGGCATGGACCCGCTTGAAAAGCTGGCTGTTTTTTCTGGCCCACACCCGGTTGAGTTCAACAGAACTCTTGAAGGCGTCAATTTTACGCTGCTGGGCCTCAAAAACCTTCATCTGGTGTTCGAGTTCAGCCTCCAGAAGCAGCCTGAACTGGCTGTAATTTCCAGGGTAGACTTTCAGGTGGCCATCCCGGATGTAGGCGGTTTTGTTGGTCACGTTGTCCAGGAAGGTGCGGTCGTGGGACACCACCAGAATGGCTCCGGCATAGCGGCTCAGGAAACCTTCCAGCCATTCGAGCATTTTGATGTCGAGGTGGTTGGTGGGCTCGTCAAGAAGCAGGATCTCTGGGTTGCTGACCAGCAGCTTTGCCAGACCCAGGCGGGTCTTTTCTCCTCCTGAGAGGCCTCCCACCCGTTCAAACTCCCTGCCCCGGAACCCGAAGTTGAGCAGCACAGCATCCCGGCGGGCACGGCGTTCAAAACCTCCCCGAAGCTGGTAGTGTTCCAGCAGGTCATGGTAGGCCTCATAATCCGCATCGGTGGCCTCACCAAGTCTGGCCTGCAGGTGCTCGAGCTGCTCTTCAAGTTCATCGAGCTCATGAAAAGCAGAGTCCAGCACGTTCTGGATGGTGTCTTCAGGATCGAAGTCCGGGTCCTGGCGCAGCATGCCGATGGTGGTTCCCCTGGCCCTCCGCACATCCCCGAAGGTGGGCTCCTCTTCTCCGGTGATCAGCTTCAGCACCGTGCTCTTGCCTGCACCGTTGCGGCCCACCAGGGCCACCCGTTCTCCGGCATGCAGGGCAAAATTCAGGTCTTCGAGAACGGTCTGCTGACCGTAATATTTGAGAATGTTGTTCAACTGGACTAGCACCCTCAAATTGTACTGAATGGAAGGGCAAGATGACCTGAGCCATTTGACCATGGAGGGTGAGGATCAAGTCAATGGCAGGTCGGTCTCACTCGAAAAAGCCGTCAGTCCTCAGCTTTCAGCAGTCAGCACAACACCAACCGACGAGAAATGCACTGCCTGGTCTGGATGTTCATGTGACGGATCTCTGTCGACTCTGGTTCTGTTGCAAGACCAACATCTGATCTTTTGCTGATGGCTGAAGGCTCATCGCTGATTGCTTCTGAACTGTACTCCAGCTGAACCCTGTACTATGGGCATATGCTCGCCGAAGTGATGATCGAAAATGCCACAGAGCTCCGCATGGTCCAGAATCTGGGGGCCCACAGTGTGCTGCTGGCCCGTCAGGTGGTCAAGGGCGGGATCAGTCCCGACCTGAAAACCCTGGATGAAATCCGGGAGGCCAGCCGAATTCCCTTCACTGTGCTGGTGAGGCCAGATGAACTTGGACAGCAATATGAGAATGAACGCAAAAACAAACTTCTGGGTCACCTGAGGGCGTACCGACAGGCTGGAATTGAAGGTGTGGCCCTGGGGGTGCGGGAAGAGGATTTTGTGGATGTGTTCTTTCTGGAAGACATCCTGTCTTTTGGCTTCAAAATCACCTTTTATGGTTTCAATGGCCTGAAGTCTCTGCCCCAGATGCTGAAGATGCTGAACATGTACCCCCGGGTCTGCAGGATCATCACCCGTGGGAATCAGGCGTCAAGCTGGGAGGGACGCACCACCATTCGTGAACTTGCAGAAATGGCGCGTCCTGGCCTGGAAGTGTTTGCAGAAGGGGTGGGGCTTCATCCCAACAACCTTGCAGAGTTTGTGCAACACTCTGGAGCCCATGGCCTTTTGTGGGGCTCCACCGTGCGGGATGCTTCGGAGCGGCTGGACCTGGTGTTGCTGGAACAGCTCATTGACATCATGGTGCATAAAACATCCCGGCGTTTTTAGGCCTGCACATTTTGATGCTGATCGTTACAGCTGTTTTGAAACTGAAGTGCATACACTTCAGAAAAAGAGTGCATAAAGATTCAATTGTAACGATAGAAGATTGAAGGTTTTTTGTTTTACCAAGCGTCAGGATTTAGATATGTAAGAAGTTTGTAATTATTTGCTGGATGGCATAATATTCATGAATTTCAGCTTGCGCTCAGGAAGCAATGCTAGCATTTCAACATGATCGCTGAGGTCATTGTAGAAAATGCCACTGAAGCCAGAACGGCGCAAAACGCTGGAGCCTCTCGCCTTCTCCTGGCGCGCCATGTCATGCAAGGTGGTGTCAGCCCCGACCTCAAAACCATTGCCGAAACCCTGGAAGCCGCCCGCGTCCCGGTCTATGCTCTGGTCCGACCCGACCTGAAAGACTACGCTTACGGTCCAGACCGTCATCCGCGCATCTACAAGATTCTGGACGCCTACCGCAGGGCAGGCATTCAGAACATCGCTTTTGGAGCCACCGAAGGCTCCATGATCAACTGGTTTCTGCTCGAAGAAGCAATCACCTACGGGTTCAACATCACCTTCAATGGGGCGTTTGATTTCACCCACGACCTCAGTGTGAACTACATGCTGCTCAGCATGTACCCCAGGGTTGAACGCATCACCACCCGTGGACAGGCCGTGAGCATCGTCGATGGACAGCAGGAAGTCAAAAAACTGGTTTCCCTCAACAAACCCAGCCTCAAAATCATGGTGGAGGCCACCGGTTTCAGTTACGAAACCATCCAGCCTTTCTTGCAAGAAACAGGCATCAAAGAAGTTCAGTTTGGGCGCACCGTCAGAGATGACCAGGGCAAACTGAACCCTGTGACCCTCGGCCAGTACGTCTCCCTGATGAACGGCAAACCCATCAAAGAAGAAAAGCGTGGTTTGCACAGTGCCTTTGATAAGGCTTCACCCGCTACGCGCTTCCGCCAGTAACCCTGGCTTACCTTTAAACAAAAAACAAAAGACCCGCCTGAGCGGGTCTTTCTCTTTGCAGGGTTTACTTCATGGCCTGCTGAACAATGGGACTGTTGAAGAGGGTCAGGACCCAGTTGGGAAGCACCCCAAGCACCACAGTTGCAGCCACACTGGCCAGCACGGTGAGGGTGCTGTTGGGGAAGCTGCGCTCTTCGATGGACTGGGGTTCTTCAGCGGGCATGAACATCAGCACGGCGGGCCTCAGGTAGTACACAAAGGCAATCATGCTGGTGACAATTGCAATGATGGTCATGGCCGTGTAGCCACTCTGGAAGGCCGCGCCGAAGAGCACCAGTTTGGCCACAAATCCCGCAAAGGGCGGAATTCCGGCCAGAGACAGCAGGAAGATGGCCAGGGAGATGGCGTGCAGGGGCTTGCGGTAGTACAGACCCCGCATTTTGGGGATCAGCATGCCACGGTCATCCTGCTGCAGCATGGCGATCACCGCAAACGCTCCAGCGTTTGCGAAGGTGTAGCCCAGCAGGTGGTACAGCAGGGCAGGAATCCCGAGGTCGGGTGCAGCAAGCAGGGCCAGCCCAAGGTAACCCGAGTGGGCAATGGCAGAATAGGCCAGCGCACGTTTGATTTCGGCCTGCCGGAGGGCTGCCATGTTGCCCCCGATCATGGTCAGGGCCAGAATGATCTGTGCAGGGAGGGTCCAGTCGGCTCCAGGCAGGGCACGCAGGAACACCGCAATCATCCCTGCGAAAGCAGCGGTTTTGACCACAATGCTCATGAACTGGGTGACAATGGTGGGGCTGCCGGAGTACACGTCTGGAGTCCACTGGTGGAAAGGGGCCATCGCCACTTTGAAGCTGAAGCCTGCGAGGAGCAGGAAGGCTCCGGTGAGAAGCAGGGCGTCATTCTGGAAGGCCTGTGAAGCAATGGCCTGACGGATGCCGTCATAGCTGAAGGTTCCGGTGGCCCCGAAGACCAGGGCAATGCCGTAGATCAGCACAGCACTGGCAACTGAACCCAGCAGGAAGTATTTCATGCCTGCTTCTTCACTGCGCCTGGATTCCTGCAGGGTGGCCAGCACGTAGGTGGACAGGGACATCACTTCCAGACCAATCAGCATCACGATCAGGTCCCCGGAGAAGGCAATCAGCAGGGTTCCCGTGACCCCATAAAGCAGGATGATGTCAAACTCCGGGAAGTTGAGGTTGCTGCGTGCCGTGTGGTCCAGGCTGGTGAGTTGACTGAGAATCGAGCCGATCAGGATGATTCCGGCAAAGATCAGGCTGACGTTGCTCAGTTGCAGGGAACCGGCAAAGCTGCTCAGGTTCTGGTCCCAAAGGGAAAACAGGCTGCCCAGGGTCAACACCTGTCCGGTGATGCCCAGCATGGCAATGTTGCGGCGGCTGGTGAAAAATCCCAGGATGGTGGCTGCAACCGCCGTGACCAGAATGATGACGATGGGAAGCATGGCCATGAATTTAATGTCTGGCATCTGGAGTTCCATGGCTTAACCTCCCAGTCCTTGCATGATCCGGTCCACCACGGGACGGATCATGTTGATGGCGGGTGAACTGTAGATTCCGTAAATCACGCTGACCCCCACCGCAGAGATCAGAATGAGTCCTTCCAGACCCGTGATGTCTTTCAGGGCAACGGTGCCCTGGGGTTTGGTTTCCCAGTAGGTTTTCTGATAAGCGGTCAGGGCGTAGGCACCTGCAGCAATCACGCTGAGGCCTGCGATGAAGGCCAGCCAGGGACTGACCTGATAGGCCCCCAGCATGATGCTGAATTCACCAATGAAGCCAGCCAGACCGGGAACGGCAATGGCAGCAAACCACAGCACCATGGTCAGACCAGAGAGCACAGGAGCATCGTCCATGATGCCACCTGAGTTGGTGTTCACATGACCGGTGCGGTTGTAAATCATGCCCACAGCCAGGAACAGGGCACCCATGTAAACCCCCTGGAAGGCCAGCAGGTACAGGGCACCCGTGGTGGCAATGTCGTTCATGCTGAAGACCCCGAGGGCCACCAGACCCATGTGGCTCAGGCCTGCATAGGCCAGCACCCGTTTCCAGTTGGTCTGCTGGAAGGCAATCCAGGCGGCATACAGGGTGGTGAAGGCGGCCAGGGCCATCAGGATGAAGCGCAGTTCTTCACTGGCCTCCGGGAACAGGGGCAGGGCGAAACGGAACACCCCGTATCCACCCACTTTATAAAGCGTCCCCATCACATCAGGCACACCGGAGTTGTGGTTCTCCTCGTGGAATTCGGGGAGCCAGCCGTGCAGGGGGAACATGGGCAGTTTGACTGCAAAAGCAGCCACAAACCCGAGCAACAGCCACATCTGGACTTTGGGATCGAGGGGTTTTGCAAGCAGGTCTGCCAGAGCAAAGGTGGCAGAGCCGGAGTAGTACTTCACGCCGATCATGCTGAGCAGCATGAAGAGGGAACCGATGATGGTGTAGACCGCGAACTTGGTGAGCGCCTGAACCCTTCTGGGTCCACCGTAGATGGCGAGCATCACCAGGGCAGGAATCAGGGTGGCTTCGAAGAACACATAAAAGAGGATCAGGTCACGGGAGGCGAAGATGCCCAGCAGACCGGACTCCATCAGGAGCACGTTGGCCAGCATCGGACCGGGACGTTCCACATTGAATGCAGCGTACAGCACGCACAGCAGGCTCATGAAGGAGGTGACGAGGGTCAAAAGCAGGCTCACCCCATCCAGTCCGATGGTGTAGGTCATGCCCAGGGCAGGCACCCAGGGAACAGAAGTCACCTCTGCTCCACCCTGCTGCCACAGCAGCAGATTGACGATGAAAGCGAAGAGCGAACCTGCAATGGCAATGTATTTTTTGGTGGCTCCAGGGGTGAAGACCAGCAGCAGGGCCGCCAGAGCAGGCAGGTACAGCAGGACGTTGATCATTGCATGCCTCCCAGAACCCGGATTGCGAGGTAGAGCAGGAGGGCGGCAGTGCCCACCAGCATCAGGCTGGCGTAAGCCCGCACGTACCCGTTCTGCAGGTGGGTGAGCCATCCACCCGGTTCGGTGGAGACTTTTGCAGTGGCTTCCAGACCCCCTTCAACACCCCGGTCCATGGCGTCCAGTCCTTTCGCCAGGGCTCTGGAGGGTGCGCTGAACAGGTTGTCATAGAGGGTGTTCAGGTAGAGGGCCTGAACACTGGCGTTCTCGATGCCTCCAATGCGCTCGATGCGACGCTGGCGGTAGAGCATGAAGGCAATGAAGATCCCCAGCACCGAAGTGGCAACAGCCACAGCGATCAGGGTCCATTCCAGGCTGGCAGAAATGTGGGATTCTTCGATGGGCAGGGCAGCTTCCAGATAGTGGGACAGCTGGTTGGTCCCGAAGATGTGAGGCAGCCCGATGAAACCCCCCAGAGTGGACAGGGCAGCCAGAGCGATAAGGGGGAAGGTCATGATGGGGCCAGATTCGTGGGGATGGGCATGTCCACGGTACTGGCCACGGAACACCAGCACATACCAGCGGGTCATGTAGAACGCGGTCAGCAGGGCCACAAAGAGGCCGATGGCATACATCCAGATGTTGTGCTCATAGGCACTGGTCAGGATGGCGTCTTTGGAGAAGAACCCGGAGAAAATCGGAATCCCGGCGATGGAAAGCCAGCCAATCAGACCCACAGCGTGGGTGATAGGCATCTTCTTGGCGAGTCCGCCCATCTGGCGAACGTCCTGCTCGTGGTGGCAACCATGAATCACGCTGCCTGCCGTAAGAAACAACAGGGCTTTGAAAAAAGCGTGGGTGACGAGGTGGAACATCCCGGCCCAGTAAGCTCCAACGCCCACTGCCAGAATCATGTACCCGATCTGGGAAACCGTGGAGTAGGCGAGAATTTTCTTGATGTCGTACTGGTTGATGGCCGAGAGGGCACCATACAGTGCAGTGAGCGCACCCACCCAGGCGACCCACTCGTGGGCCATCGGGGCTTTCTCGTACAGGAAGTAACTGCGGGCAATCAGGTACACGCCTGCCGTCACCATGGTTGCAGCGTGGATCAGGGCAGAAACAGGGGTGGGACCGGCCATGGCGTCAGGAAGCCAGGTGGTGAGGGGAAGCTGACCACTCTTACCAGCCGCACCCAGCAGCAGGAAGAGCCCGACCAGTTCCAGAGCAGGCATGATGGCGGTGATGCCTTCCACTTTCTCGGCGAGGTCAGGAATCACCAGGGTCCCGAAGTTCTTGTACAGCAGGAACATCCCGAGCATGAAGCCCAGGTCCCCGATGCGGTTCATGATGAAGGCTTTTCTGGCGGCATTGGCGTAGTCGCGTTTGTTGTACCAGAAACCGATCAGGAGGAAGGACGCGGTCCCTACCCCTTCCCAGCCCACGAACATCAGGGGGTAGGAGTCTCCGAGCACCAGAATCAGCATCAGGGCCACGAAGAAATTCAGGAAGGCAAAAAAGCGGGTGTATCTGGGATCATCCTGCATGTACCCGATGGAGAACACGTGGATCAGAAAGCCAATCCCGGTGATCACCAGGGTCATGATGCTGGAGACCTGATCGAGGTAGAAACCCACCTTCAGGTCCTTGCCGTTGTCGAGGTAAGGAAGCCAGGCAAAGTACTGCTCGTGAATGGGGCGTTCCAGACCCATGTAGTTGCTGATCGCCACCACAAACGCACCCAGCACAGCCAGAGATCCAATCCAGCCGCCGGAGGAGCCTTTGAAGACCCTTCCGCCGAAGGTGATCAGGATCAGGAACCCCAGAAAGGGGATTAAGGGCATCAGATAAAGTGGCATGGTTTCACCCTTTGAGTTCAGCCAGCGTGTCCACGTTGGTGGACACCCGCTTACGGAAAATGGTCACAATGATCGCCAGACCAATCGCGACTTCTGCGGCTGCAAGTGTCATGACAATAAAAACAGCAGACTGGGCAATCAGGTCTCCCCACGCCTGGGCGAAGGCCACCAGCGCAAGGTTCGCTGCGTTCAGCATCAGTTCCACGCTCAGGAAGACCAGAATGGCCGTCCGGCGGGTCAGGGCACCAATCAATCCCATGCTGAAAAGAATCCCCGAGAGAATCAGGTAGGGGGTGACAGCGTCCATCAGGCCTTCACCTCCTGGCGTTCTCCTTCAAACGTACCAACCAGTTCGCCTTCAGGCAGGTCTTCCTGTTGCTGCTCGGGGCGTTTCACCAGGGCCACGGAACCCACCACAGCAACCAGCAACAGGATGGAAACGGCTTCGAAGGGCAGCAGGAATTTGGTGAAAAGGGCTTCGCCAATGGGACCCGGAGCACCGTTCTGCAGTCTGTCTGCAGCTTCGGGAATGGCCGGGGCCTTGAAGGAGTTCATGATCACCACCATGGCGAAAATCACCAGACACGCGGCCACTCCAGCGATTTCCGTCACAAAGGGGACAGGGTTCTCCTCGGTGACCGGCCTTGCTGCATTCAGCAGCATGATCACGAAAAGGAAGAGCACCATGATGGCCCCGGCGTACACGATCACCTGCACGGCAGCCAGGAAGTGTGCGTTCAGGGTCACGTAAAGACCTGCCACACTGATCAGGCATCCCACCAGACCCAGCGCAGCGTGCACAGCGTTGCGGGCCAGAATGGTCAGGCATCCTCCCAGAATGGCCATCAGGGCGAAGGTCATGAAGATGAAGGTCATTCGTATTTCACCCCTTCCAGCTCTTCACGGGGTTTCACTTCAAAGCCCACACGGACAGGCTTGTTCTTGCGCTTGGCTTCGCGGCGTTGCGGACGGGAACCGATGTGGCCCACCAGCATGTCTTCCTTGCCGTACACAAAATCGCGGTAGCGGTAGTCGGCCATTTCGAATTCGTTGCCGAGAACCACTGCACCGGTCGGGCAGGCTTCTTCGCAGAGGCCGCAGAAGATGCAGCGCAGCATGTTGATCTCGTAAACCTTGGCGTAACGCTCACCAGGAGAAACGGGATGTGCCGGATCATTCTCCCCTGCTTCCACGTAGATCGCATAAGCAGGACAGACCGCAGCACAAAGGGAACATCCGATGCATTTTTCAAGTCCGGTGCCCGGGTGCCGGGTAAGGATGTGGCGACCACGAAAGCGGGGTTTGAGCTGCACCCGCTGTTCGGGGTAGGACACGGTCACGGGCTTCTGGAAGAGTTTGCTGAGGGTCACGCCCATCCCTTTTGCGATTTCAAGTACGCTCATCAGTCACCTCCCTGAACTTCTGCTCGGTGCAGGGTCTGGGGTTTATAACGGGTGCTGTAGGCCAGTCCGCCAATCAGCAACAGGGCTTCGATGATGGCCAGGGGCCACAGGCTGGCATTGGGGAAGTAGGCAATGTAGAAGGCCACCAGCATGGTGTTGAAGAGTGCCAGTGGAAAGAGCACCTTCCAGCCAAAGCGCATCAACTGGTCGTAGCGGTAGCGGGGCAGGGTGGCGCGAATCCAGATGAAGATGAACAGGAAAATGGCGATTTTGAGGATCAACCAGATCAGGGGCCACTCGCTGATGCCAGGAATCACAGCATCAAGGAAAGCAGGGCCACGGTATCCCCCAAAGAACAGGGTGGCCATCACAGCACTGGCGGTGATCATGGCGATGTACTCGGCCATCTGGAACAGCGCCCATTTGATGGAGGAGTACTCGGTGATGTATCCAGCCACCAGTTCCTGCTCGGCCTCCACAAGGTCAAAGGGGGTGCGGTTGACTTCTGCGGTGGAGGAAATCGCAAAGAGCACGAAGGCGAAAGACTGGAACAGGAACATCGCTCCGTTGTTGTACTGCCACTCCACGATGATTCTCAGGTTGGTGCTGCCGACAATCATCAGCATGCCCAGCAGGGCAAGGCCCATTCCGAGCTCATAGGAGATCATCTGGGCACTGGAGCGCAGACCACCCAGCAGGGGGTATTTGGAGCCGGAAGCCCATCCTGCCAGGAAGATCCCATACACACCCATCGAGGTCACGGCCAGAATGAAGAGAATCCCGATGTCCAGGTCAAAGACCCAGGGGTTTGCCCCGAAAAAGGAGTTGGGTGGACCTGCAGGAATGCCACCGAAGGCCATCAGGGCTGCGGTCACAGCCACAATGGGAGCAATGATGAAGACCAGTTTGTCGGCCATCGTCACGTTGATGTCTTCTTTGAAGATCGACTTGATGGCGTCTGCAACGGGTTGCAAGAGGCCCATGGGTCCAACCCGGTTGGGACCGAGTCGGATCTGCATGCGGGCCAGCAGCCTGCGTTCAATCAGGGTCATGTAGGCGAAGGTGGTCAGAAGTGCGATCACCACCAGGGCCGCTTTCCCCAGGACAACCAGACCTTCAATCAGCCAGTGCGGCATTGAAACTTCCTCCTAACTTTTCTCTGAGTCGGCTGGAGCGCAGCATGGTCTCTTTCCACATGCCCACTTCTGGGCGGTGGTACCGTCCGGCGCGGGCGTTGTACTGTCTGCCCAGGTCCACAATCTCACCCATGTTTTTCAGGTTGGCGACATCCACCCCGAAGCGCTCTTTGAGGGCTTTCTGGGCACTGCGCTGTCCACGGATGGGGGCTTTCATGCCCAGGGCCTCTGCAATCGCGCCGAGGGCGGTGATCAGGTCTGCGGATTCCCCAGAGGAGATGGCGGCAGGTTCCAGTTTCAGCAGGCGGCCTTCGAGGTTCACGGTGGTTCCGCGCTTCTCGTAGTTGGTGAGGGCAGGCAGCACCACGTTGGCCCGTTTTGCCACGTCGGTGAGCTGGGTTTCGTGCACCACCAGGAAGCCCGCGAAGTCTTCGGGGATGCGGGTCAGTCTGGACACCAGTGCAGCCTGCAGGGTGCCCATCAGGGAGAGGTCTGCTCCATTCTGGGGAACAACTTCCAGTCTGGAGAGGCCCACGCCGTTGGCATCTGCAGGGATCGGGAGCACTTTGGCATTCGTGGAGAGGGCAATGTGTGCGGCAATGTCGAGGCCGATCTGGCCGCCTTTCAGCACGTCAGAGCCCAGAATGATCACGGGTTTCTTGGCCCCTTTGAGGAGGGCTGCTGCCTCTTCAATGGCCCCTCCGGCGTACTGACCACTGACCACACTGGAGAGGTGCTCAAGCACCTTCACGGAGTCCATCTCGGCGGTGATTCCGGCCACATCATGCAGGCGGGTTTTGGTGGGGTAAAAGACTGCGAGGCGTTCACGGTAGCGGTGCATGCGCTCGGTCAGGCGCAGGTCGGCAATGGCGGTGCCAAAATCGTACTGCTGTGGGAGCACCCCACCTTTGAGCATTTCCTGAATGCGCAGGTCGAGGACAGGTGCTTCTTCGCTCACATCTGCCCCGATGACCACCACGGCATCTGCAGTGGCGACATCAAGCAGGGTGGCTGCAGGAGCGTTGACCACCACGCCGTATCTGGGGGCATGGTCCACGTTCTGGGTTCCCACCTGCTTCACAAAGGCTTCGAGGGCGATCCCTTCTTCCAGGGTGATGTCGGCTTTGGTGTAAAAGCCCATGTTCTGGGGAGCCACACCCTGCAGTCCAGTCTTGATGGCAGAGATGGCCTCTTCCCAGGTGGCAGGTTTGAATTTGCCGTCCACTTTGATCAGGGGCTGGGTCAGGCGGTCCTCATCCACGTAGGGGTGTCCGAAGCGGCCACCATCACAGAGCCACTGTTCGTTGACTTCATAGTTGTCCCGGCCCACAATGCGCTCGAGGCGTCCATTTCGGGCGTCCACGGTGATGGAGCAACCCACAGGACAGGCGGTGCAGGTGGTGGCGGTGTGGTCGTATTCCCAGTTGCGGCCCCGGAAACGGGCCACGTTGTCCAGCAGGGCACCCACCGGGCAGATGTCGGTGATGTTCCCGGAGAAGTTGCTGGGGAGCCCTCCCTCAATGGTGTCAATGAAGGTGTGTCCTCCACGCTCGATGAAGTCCAGCACCTCCTGGTTGGGCACCTCTTCGAAGTAACGCACACAGCGTTTGCAGTGGATGCAACGCTCCTGGTCCAGAATCACGAACTCGGAGAGCTCATAGTGCTTCTCGGCATGCCTGCGGTCAAACTGGAAGCGGCTGACCCCATACCCATATTCAAAAGCACGGTCCTGCAGCTCACAGGCACCACCCTTGTCGCAGGTGGGGCAATCCAGGGGGTGGTTGATGAGGTGGAACTCCATCATCCCGGACTGGGCTTTTTTCACCCCTTCGGTCTGGGTCTTGATGACCATGCCATCACTGGACCCCAGGGTGCAAGACGCCATGGGTTTGGGGAAGTAGAAGATCTTCTTCTCGCCCTGTTCATCCAGAATCCAGCTTCCGTCGGGGTTCTTTCTGGGGGTCCCGGCTTCGACGAGGCACATGCGGCAGGCCCCGATGGGGCTCAGGTACTGCTGGGAGCAGAAATAAGGCACATCCCGGCCTGCCTGGAAGACGGCATCGATGGCGCTGGTCCCGGCGGGAACCTGCACTTCACGTCCATCGACAATCACGGTGATCATGTTCTGCTGCGTCATACACTCTCCCTGCTGGAGTTTTTTCTCCGGGCGAAGCATGCCTCGCCCCTGCAAAATCGGATCACGCTGGCTGCCATGTTTACTCTTCTTTCCACCTGGACTGGGTTGGATACATGGGCCTGCCATTGGCCACCAGATGGTCATACTCATCCCGGAACAGCTTGATGGAACTCAGCACCGGTCCCATGCAGGCATCTGCGAGGGCGCAGAAGCTCTTGCCCGAGATGTTGTCGCTCATGTCGAGGATCAGTTCCACGTCACCGGGTTTGCCCCGTCCACGCACGATCTTCTCGTACATCTTGACCATCCAGCCCGAGATGCCTTCCCGGCAGGGGGTACATTTCCCGCAGGACTCGTGGGCATAGAAGCGCACAAGGTTCCAGGTGGCGTTCACGATGCACATGGTTTTGGGGAGCAGAATCACCCCACCCGTTCCGAGCATAGAACCTTTGGCAGCGACACTCTCGTAGTCCATGGGGGTGTCCAGAATCTCATCGGTCCAGGGCATCATCGGGGTGCTTGATCCGCCAGGGATGATGGCCTTGATCTCCTCGGTGGGGCCTCCGCACCAGTCATAAATCAGTTCGCGGAAGGTGGTGCCCATCGGGAGTTCAAACACGCCGGGGCGTTTCACCGGGCCAGACACCTGATAGAGCTTGGTCCCTTTGGATTTCTCGGTGCCCATGCTGGCAAACCACTCGGGACCGTATTTGATGATGTGGGTTGCTGCACAGAAAGATTCCACGTTGTTGATGGTGGTGGGCATCCCGTACAGCCCTGCTGCGGCAGGGAACGGAGGTTTCAGGCGGGGATTGGCCCGGAGGCCTTCCAGGGAATTCATCAGGGCGGTCTCTTCACCGCAGATGTAAGCCCCTGCCCCTCTGTGCACGTAGAGGTCAAAATCAAAACCGCTGCCCTGGATGTTCTTCCCGAGCAGACCTGCAGCCCTGGCTTCCTTGATCGCCGCCCACATGCGCTCTGCAGCAAGCACGTACTCTCCGCGAATGTAGATGTATCCGACGCTGGCCCGCATGGCGTAACCCGCAATGATCATGCCTTCAATCAGCTGGTGGGGATCTTCGGTGAGCAGGTAACGGTCCTTGAAGCTTCCGGGCTCAGACTCGTCGGCGTTGCAGATGATGTAGTGCTGCCTGCCGTCCTTGAGGGGCATGAAGCTCCACTTCATTCCGGTGGGGAATCCTGCACCTCCACGTCCGCGCAGGCCGCTCTTTTTCATCTCGTCGATGATGGCGTCTGGTCCAATCTGAAAAGCCCGCTTTAACGAGGTGTACCCGCCATCTTCCTTGTAGGAGTCGATGGTGTAACTGCCCTCTTTGCCCACTCTGGCATACAGGGTGGGTTTGAAACGGGGGTCAATGCCCGAGGTGATGGGTCTGGGAGGGGCCTGGGTCATGCTTCACCTTCCACCAGTGAGGGAATCGAGGTGGCAAGGCCACCTGCGGGAAGTCCGTTGGCGAGTTCCTGCTGCCCTGCGTGAATCGGGATGGGAGGCAGGATGTCAGGGTTGAAGGGCTCTCCCCTGCGGAACTGTTCCAGCAACAACCGGATGCGCTTCTTGGAGACGCATTCGTGGTAACCCTCGTCGTTGATCTGGAGCATGGGGGCGGTTCCGCAGCTTCCCAGGCATTCCACTTTCTGGATGGAGAAAAGTCCGTCTTTGGTGACCTCTCCCTGCTGGATGCCCAGGTTGTCCACCAGGTGATCCCACAGTTCATCGCTCCCGGCAATGGCGCAACTCAGGGTGGCGCACACCTGCAGGTGGTATTTGCCTGTGGGAATGGTGTGGTAGGTCGAGTAGAAACTCATCACAGATTTGACTTCGGTGGCGGTGGTCTCCAGAAGATCAGCAATCTCCTGGATGTTCTCTTCTGGCACATACCCGAAGGCATTCTGCACTTCCCGCAGCAGGGGCATGAGGGCGCTTCGTCTGCCGCGTTCCGTGTCCGGATACCGTGAAAATATGTCCTGCACTACGTCCTGTTTGTCGGCAAAGTAACGCATGTAACCTCCGCTTTCATTCACGCCAGGGTGCCCACATCGGACCGTCGCTTTCGGTCCAGGGGACACCGTTCATTCTCAGCACCATCAGGATCTGGCCCCGGTGGTGGGCATCATGCACCAGGGCATGCTGCAGAAACATCAGGGGATGGGATTCGTAAACCTTCTGGAACCCCGCATCTGCACTCAGTTTTTCCTGCACGGCCTCCACAGCCACCTGATCCGCCTGATCCAGAATCTGCTGGATCTCCTGCAGGTTCTGGGTTCGAGGACCGAAGGTGCGCTCATCCAGCATGGTGTGCAGGTAGGTCACCTTTTCAGTCTGTTCAGGGGCAATGGTTTCCATCCAGCCTCTGCGAAAATCAATCATGTCGCACAGGTGCTGCCCGATGGTCCAGCCTCCAGCAGGGTCCCTGAGGTTCAGGTGCTCAGAGGTGAGGGCACCCAGCAGAGAGCGGTTCACCCGGGCATTTCGGCTGAAGCTTTCCAGCACCACCTGCTCGGCATTCATCGGTCCACGTCTCCCAGCACCGGGTCCACACTGGCCAGCACGGTGATCAGGTCTGCGAACTGGCAGCCCACCCCGGCCACTTCCATGAGCTGCAGGTTCACGAAGCTCGGGGCACGGATCTTCAGGCGGTAGGGCATGCTGCCCCCGTCAGAGATGATGTAATACCCGACTTCACCCCGGGCCGTTTCCACAGGAACGTACACTTCGCCTCTGGGAGGATGGAAGCCCTCGGTGACCAGTTTGAAGTGGTGAATCACTGCTTCCATGCTCGCCTCGAGTTCCTGCCTGGGGGGCAGGCTGACTTTGCGGTTGGGGTCTTTCACAGGACCGGGCTGAATCATCTCCAGGGCCTGCCGGATGATGCGGGCAGACTGCCGCATCTCTTCGAGGCGCACCATGAATCTGGCGTGGGAATCCCCCTCGATGGCGGTGGGCACATCGAATTTGTAGCGCTCGTACCCCGAGTAGGGGTTGTCTCTGCGGTGGTCAAAATCCACCCCGGAGGCCCGCAGGTTGGGTCCGGTCACGCCCATGTCCAGGCACTGCTCTGCCGTGACCTTGCCAATGCCAGTGGTGCGGGCAATGAAGATGGGGTTGTTGGCGAACATGGTGGCGTACTCGTCAATGCGGTTGTCAAACTCGACGGCAAACTTGCGCACGTTTTCGAGCCAGCCATCGGGCACGTCTCTGGAGAGGCCCCCCACCCGGAAGTAGCCCTGGTTCATGCGGTAACCGGACACTTCTTCAAAGAGGTCCTGCACCCATTCTTTTTCACGGAAGCAGTAGAACAGCAGGGTCAGGGCACCCAGGTCCAGCATCCCGGTTCCAAAGAACACCAGGTGGGAGTGGATGCGCCCGAGTTCATGCAAAATCACCCGAACATGCTGGGCACGCTCGGGCACTTCTGCCCCAATCAGTTTTTCCACACTGAGCACGTAGGCCAGTTCGTGTCCAAAGGAGTGCAGGTAGTCCGTGCGTGGAGCAAAGGTCACGTTCTGGTGGTAGGTGCGGTTCTCCATCACCTTCTCAAAGCCGGTGTGAAGGTAACCCATGTGGGGCACCACTCTGGTGATGTACTCCCCGTTCATGTGCACCACAAGCCTTAAGACCCCGTGGGTGGAGGGGTGCTGCGGGCCCACATTGAGGATCATTTCCTCGGTGTGCAGCAGGCTGGACGCCTCGCGGTCAAGCAGGGTCATTTGTGGCCTCCTTTGGAGATGTTCTGCTCAAAGACATCCACCGTGGGTGGGAAGCTTGGGGTGCTCTGGTCGCCCACGCGCTCTCCCCCCCTCCATCCGGTGAGGCCCCGGTCCTGTCCGGTGAGGCCTGCACGGAAGGCTGGTGGATCGATGAAACGCCCCTCATTGAACAGGGTCGGTGTTTCTCCGAGGGGGAAGTCCTTGCGCAAGGGATGGCCTTCAAGGTCCTCAGGGGTGAGCACTTTGCGAAGGTCCGGGTGGTTCAGGAACACAATCCCCATCAGGTCATACACTTCCCGCTCCAGGTAGTTTGCCGCTTTCCAGATGGAGTACAGGCTGGGGGCCTCTTCACTGTCTGCCAGGTAGATGCGCATGAAGATGCGTTCCCGGGTCGGGATGCGGTACAGGTTGTAGATGCAGGCAAAGCGCTTTGGACGGGCGTCCACATACTCGCTGTAATCTGCTCCAACCACATCCATCAGGACAAATCCGGCCCGCTGGAATTCACGCGCCACCCGCAACAGGTCGTCTCTTTCCACCACCACATGGTGAAGCTGACCGGTTTCGAGTTTCAGGTTCAGGCGGTCGAGGAGTTCATTTAACGGGTCCATGCGTCCACCGCCTTGAGCTTCTCTCCTTTTTCGTCGTAGGCCTCACCGCGCACTTTTTTCTGGAGCTGGGTGACCGCGTAGATCAGGGCCTCTGGACGTGGGGGGCATCCGGGAACAAAAACATCGACAGGAACCACACTGTCGACGTTCTGCACAATGGCATAGTTGTTGAACATGCCGCCTGAACTCGCACAGGCCCCCATGGAGATGACCCATTTGGGGTCGGGCATCTGCTCGTATACCCGGCGCATGATCGGTGCCATTTTCTTGGAGAGGCGTCCTGCAACAATCATCACGTCTGCCTGTCTTGGGGAGGCACGGAACACCTCAGACCCGAAGCGGGCCAGGTCGTTGCGTCCATCGGTGGAGCTCATCATCTCGATGGCACAGCAGGCCAGTCCGAAGGTGGCGGGCCACATGGAGTTGGACCGTCCCCAGGCCACCAGTTTCTCCAGGCTGCTGAAGAGGATGCCTGCGTTTTCCAGTTCCTGCACGTCTTTGGTGAAAAGATCGTTTAACGCCATTCCAGCACTCCTTTTTTCAGGATGTAGAAGTAGCCCACCAGGACCAGAATCACAAAGGTCAAGGCTTCCCAGAATGCAAACACCCCGAGTTTCTTGTAGGCCACTGCCAGCGGGTAGAAGAATGCTGTTTCAATGTCGAAGACAATGAAAAGCATGGCCACCAGATAGAAGTGAACTGGAAAGCGCTCCCGGGCACTGCCTTCGGGGTCGTTTCCAGATTCGTAGGGCATCAATTTGGTCCGGGACGGCTTTTTGGGTCCCAGAATGGCACTCACTGCAACGGCAAGCACACCAATTCCACCCGCGACGAGGAACATGATCAGGATGTTGAAATATTCCATTCTCCCTCCTACTCTCGTGCTTTTTTTCACCAATTTAGGGAAAAAAAGCACAAATACTTCCGAACCACCAACCGGGGACTTTTGCCCCACTCAAGATGCACTACAAAACGGTCAGTACAGTAATACCACAAAGCCAGGGAAAATAAAAGAATTTCCCCACCACTACGCAGAATTCAGCGCTAAACCCTTTACCAGATGAGTTTTTTCTGATAGACAACAAAGCCCTTCAGGAGGTGCTGAAAAGAGGGTCAAGGGACCTTCAGGAAAAGCCTTTAGACAACTGTCCATGACCTTCCCAGGACATTTGCTTCTGAACAGAACAGGTGACAGGCGTTGCTCCTTGTGAATGGTCTTGCTTCTGGTCTGCGGATTCACCCAGGAGAGCGTCTTCTCCCAGGCTTTACAGGTCGCAGCATAACCCTTGCTGTTCTGCTGCCACAGGGACGCTTGACTTGTTGTCCAGACCAGACCTGGGCGTTCTGGACATTTTGAAAGTGCTTTGGGAGTTGGAAGGCTTAACTTCCCTGTTGCAACACTGTATAGTTGCCATGCACCTGATAGCCCAGGCTGCGGTACAGGGCATTGGCAGCATCATTGTCGGGGTCTGCAAAAAGAATCACCTTTTTGCGTTTCTCCTGCAAAATGAAGGCACTCAGCGAGGCCATCAGCCGCCTTCCAAAACCCTTGCCCCTGGATTCTGGAGGCACATACACGAAACTGACACTCTGATAGTGCAGGGTCCAGCGGTTCACCGCAGCCACTGCAGCACACTTCTGGCGGTGCTCCAGAATGTAGAACTCCCGGTAGGTGGCATACAGCATCCTCAGGGCCTCGGTGTGGGTGAGGGTCCGGCCCCGGGTTTCCTCATTGAAATGCACCAGCCAGCCTGCCGCCTCATGGTCGTCTGGACGGAGCCTGCGAAACTCGCGGTCGACTTTCAGGTCCTGTGCTTCAAGGGTGTAGATCAGGCTGGTGCGTGGATTGTATCCCAGATCTGGAAACGCTTCCACGATCCCCTGGATGGACTTTTCAGGGCCTTCAATCAACACGGCCTCCCCGAGGAGGTCTGACGATATATATGCACAGCTTTCCAGAACCGAGACCATCAACTGGCGATGGTGGGGCTCCCACAGCACCACCCCCTGGTTGTGGGGCAGCCTGTAGGCTTCAATCTCACGGTTGCGGGCACAGGCCCAGATCAGTTTGTGGTTCAGCACCTCTTCCTGGTACAGCAGGTTTAAAGCTTCCTGATGGTCGATCCAGGTCAGGCCAGAGAAGGAGGAGGAATGGGTGGGTTGAGACATGTACACCTGATTGAAACACCCCCTTTCGGGGGGTGATGGTCTTTAGGAGAGCACCTCGACATCATCGTCTTCGTGTTTTTCGAGCGGCAAGGTGAAATAGAAGCGGGCACCTTTGCCCCGTTCGGATTCCACCCAGATGCGGCCACCGTGTTGTTCGACGGCCAGACGACAGAAGGCGAGGCCCATGCCGGTGTCAAACCGGGAGTGCATGGTGAGGCGAGATTGTTCAAAAGCCGCAAACAGGTTGGGGATGTCCTGGGCAGGAATGCCTTCCCCATTGTCGCGCACTGCGAGTTCCAGCGCACTTGCCGATGAGCGAACCACCACTTCGATGAGACCACCGGTGCGGGTGTGCTTGACGGCATTGCTGATCAGGTTGGCAAAGATGCGCCTGAGGATGTCCCGGTCCACGGGGACATGGTTGAAACGCCGGTCCACATTCACAGTGATGCGGCGTTCCTTGAGGGCAATCCCCACATCCAGCTTGGCCTGCTCAATCACCTGCTCCAGTTCATTGGGGCGAATGTGCACCAGTGAGAGCACCATCTTTCCGGCCTGCATCTTGCGCACATCCAGCATGTTGGCGGCCAGATACAGCAGGTGCTGGGACTCTTCGCGGGCCAGTTCGATCATGTTCATCAGGTCCGGGGGAATCAGGCGTTCTCCATCGTCCTTGACGATTTCCAGCAGGCCCAGAATGGCGGTGATGGGATTTTTCAGGTCGTGGACCAGCATGTGCACCAGTTGATCACGGGTGCGCTCGTCCTTGACGTGGTTTTCCACTTTTTTCTGCAGTTCTTCCACATCGGTCTGGAATTTTGACTCGCGGGTCACCCGGTCCAGCGAACGCTTGACGGCCTGGGCCAGGGTGGGAAGGCTGGTGTCTGGAGGAAGCACCACATCTGCTCCTCCTTCAAAACTGGCTTGCATTTGAGAAACCGGGACCACCGCAATCATGCGAGTGGAGCCCAGATCGGGTCTGCGGGACAGAATGGCCATCAGGTCAGGCAGAGACAGGCTGGAACTGAAGCCTTCTCTGAGCACAATGGCACTGGGCACGCCCTGGTGGGTGAGTTGCAGCAATTCTTCGGGGGTGGCAGCCCCACGCACGGGCACACCAAGCAGGCCCTGCAACTGGGGGGCATCTTGAGGAAACTGGCTTCCTAACAGCACACTACTATCCACTCACGCACCTCGGAAGAAAACGCGACACAAAAAATCCGGCACAGGTATCATTTTCAATCTAACACATTTCTTAACCCGGAAAGCCGCCGACACAGTCGGGTTCGGCAGGACTTTCCTGTACTGTGCTCAGAAATGGCTGGGATACCTGTACCTCCATTTTACTTCATTTGCCCCTTCATTTGTTTTTTGTCTGCACAGCCTGATCGTCTGACAGGAAGAAAAAACAACCTGTGGTTCATTTTCTGTTCCGATTGTCAGCTTTCACCACAAAGCCATTTCCACTTAAAGTTTCCCTGAAGAGACAGCCGTACAACTTTAATCTTGACAACAATACTGTAAGGGGTAATTCTGCTAAACTTTGCTTAACAGGCGACACCACGCCCCAGCTCACACACAACCACGAAGGGGGTCTACGGTGAACAGGTACGATGACCGAGCAAGACTGGTTTTCCATTACGCACGCGAAGAAGGCAACCGCTTGGGCCACGCTATGGTGGGTCCCGAGCACCTACTGCTCGGCCTGATGCGTGAAGGGGGCACCGCCTGTCAAATCCTGCAAGACTTCGGGTTCACCCTCGAAGGCTTACGGCGCAAGGTGGAAGAGATCATTGGACGCGGTGAAGGAAGTCGCCTGAACGACGCGCCCTCGATCACTCCCCGTGCCCGCAGGGTGATGGAGCTGGCTTCCGCAGAAGCCAAGGCCCTCGGGGCACAGGTCACAAGCACAGAGCACATCCTGCTGGGGATCATCCGTGAGGGTGATGGGGTCGCATACCGCATCCTGCAAGAGCAGGCGCGCGACGTCGACACCATCCGCTGGCGCATCATGGCCAGTGCAGACACCCGCAACAACCCCAAGCCCGTACACACGCCCTTTCTGGACGAGTACGGCCGTGACCTCACCAAACAGGCAACCGAAGGTAAGCTCGATCCTGTGGTGGGCCGCAGCGAAGAAATTCGCCGTGTAACCCAGATTCTCTCCCGCAGAACCAAAAACAACCCCGTGTTGATTGGTGATCCGGGTGTCGGTAAAACCGCCATTGTTGAAGGCCTCGCTCTGGCCATCCACGAGAAGCGCGTTCCTGCAAACCTGCAAGGTGCAAGGGTGGTGTCCATTGACCTTTCGGGCGTGGTGGCAGGCACGAAATACCGTGGTGAGTTCGAGGAACGCCTCAGACAAATCATCGATGAACTGCGCAATGCCAAAGTCATTGCTTTCATCGACGAGCTGCACACCCTGGTGGGTGCCGGTGGCGCAGAAGGAACATTGGACGCAGCCAACATCCTCAAACCCGCCCTGTCTCGCGGCGAAATTCAGGTGATCGGTGCCACCACCACTGGTGAGTACCACCGTTACATCGAAAAAGACGCCGCCCTTGAGCGCCGCTTTCAGCCCGTGATCGTTCTGGAACCCAACCCCGCAGAAACCTTAGAGATTCTGCGCGGCCTGCGTCCCCGTTACGAGGAGCACCACGGCGTGATCATTCCAGATTCCATTCTGGAACTGTCCGTCCGTATTGGTGAACGTTCCCTCCCCGGGCGCAACTTCCCCGACAAGGCCATCGACCTGATCGATGAGGCCGCCAGTCGGGTCCGCATCAACCTCAGCCTGGGGGTTCCGGTGGCAGAAGATGAAGCCGGAGAACCCGTGGTCACCCGCGAAGACCTCGAATCGGTGATCAACAGCATGGGTGGCGTTTACGTCGATGAACGCGAGTCCAGCACCCTGACCACCCTGGAAGACAACCTGCGCGATCAGGTGTACGGTCAACCCGAAGCCATCAAAGCCCTTGCCAGCGCCCTGCGCCGCGCAAGACTCGGGCTCGGAGGCCGCACCCGCGTTGCTGCAAGCTTCCTGTTCGTCGGTCCCAGTGGGGTCGGCAAAACCCACCTCGCAAAAGCCCTCGCCCGTTCCCTCTTCGGCAGCGAACGCAGCCTGATCCGCATTGACATGAGCGAATTCCAGGAGCCCCACAGCATCTCCAAGCTGATCGGTTCCCCTCCCGGATACGTTGGTCACGAACAGGGTGGTCGCCTCACCGAAGCGGTGCGCCGTCAGCCCTTCAGCGTGATCCTGCTCGACGAAATCGAGAAGGCCCACCCTGACATCTACAACACCTTCCTGCAGGTTCTGGACGATGGCCGTCTCACCGACGGTCTGGGTCGCACCGTCGACTTCAGACGCACCATCATCATCATGACCTCCAACACCGGCTTCAACACCGGCCCTGGCGTGGGCTTCAGCCCCGTCAAGGTGGAAGACACCCAGCCCCTGCGCCAGATCTTCACCCCCGAATTCCTGGACCGTCTCGATGATGTGATTCGCTTCAAGAGCCTCGGCGAGACCGAACTGGTTCTGGTGGCCCGTCAACTCCTCAGCGAAATGCAAGAAGAGCTCGCCACCCGCGACCTCAAGGTGCGCTTTGCAGAGACCGTGGCTCCCTGGCTGGTCGGCAAGCTGAAAGCCCGTTCCAGCAAGCACGCCCTGGGTTCCTCCCGTCAACTCCGCACCGTGGTGCGCGAAGAGATCGAAGATCCCCTTGCCCTGGAACTGCTCGAAGACGGCAGCGAACTGACCGTCACCGTCAAGGACAACCACCTGGCTTTTGATCGGGCCAGCATGGACTCCAAGATCCTGGCTTAAGATCTAAGTTGTCAAGCGTTCTCCCTCTCGGTTTACCGGGAGGGATTTTTTTGATGCCGGAGTCACAGAAGGGCTGTGAACCATGTGCCTGTTTTGCAGTAAAAATGCCTTTAAAATGAATCAACATGCCAGATTCACACGCAGATTCCAGCTCCACAACGCCCACATCCACAACGCCCACATCGGGCGTTGTTTTTTTGACAGGTCCCAACGCAAGTGGGAAAGGCACCGTCGCCCAGAGGCTGCTCACTGAAGGGATGGTCAGGCATCATGTCTCCATGGGCCAGCTTCTGCGGGATGTGGCACAGGAAGCCAGCAACACACCCGACCAGAAGCAAGTTCTCGACTGTTTGCTGGGTTCACCTGATGCAACCAGTCATCTGGAGCACTGCCTGCGCAATAGACTCCTGATCCCTGATGCCTGGACAGAAGCACTCATTGAACTGTATTTGAAAAACCATCCAGAGCTTCACACCTCAGTGTGGTTGCTGGATGGTTATCCCAGAAGGTTAGAGGCAGCAAAACATCTGATGGCCCTTCTGGATGAGCTCAACATTCCTCTGCTGCATGTTTTGCATTTGCGGGTCCCCGAGGCTGAAGTTTTGCGGCGCTCCCTGCTCCGAAAACGCGAAGATGACAACAAGGAAACCATCCGCAGCCGCTACCGGATTTATGAGCAGGAGATCCTTCCAGTGGTTGAACATCTGGAAGCCCTTCTGGGAACCCATCAGGTGAGCCACATTGATGCCAGCACAGATACAGGACAGACAAACTCCAGGGAAATCATTTACCAGCGGGTGAAATATACCCTGAGTTCTGCAGGGCTCACATCCTGACCCACCTTTCAATATGTTCACAACATAACAGGTACAATGGTGAAGATGAATTGTCCTCTCCTCTATTGCACCCTGACCATGAGGTCCCCTCGTGGCTAAGAAGAACCTGCCCACCTTTCAATGCAACAGTTGCGGGTACCAGTCACCCAAGCTGCTGGGCCGTTGTCCCAACTGTCAGGCCTGGGGCACCTTTGAAGAACTCGCTCCTGCTCCTTCTTTCTCTGCTGCAGGAGGTGCTTACGGAGGCATCCGGGGAGGCAAGATCACCCGACTCACCGAGGTCAGCCGCCGTGAAGAACCCCGCACCCCCACGGGCCTGAGTGAACTGGACCGGGTCCTGGGCGGAGGTCTGGTGGCAGGATCTGTCACCCTGATTGGTGGAGAACCCGGCATCGGGAAATCAACCTTGCTGTTGCAGGTTGCAGAATGCCTGTCTCAGGGAGGGCACAACGTCATTTACGTGGCAGGAGAAGAGTCTCTGGAGCAGATTCGCCTTCGTGCAGACCGTCTGGGTGTCAAAGGGGATTTCATGATGACCCGGGACACCCGAGCAGACCACATTGGAAGCCTGCTGGATGAACACAAACCGAAGCTTTGCATTGTGGACTCCATCCAGACGGTGCAGGTCTCAGAAGATGGAACTCCAGGCAGCATTTCTCAGGTCCGCGAAGCCACTGCTGCCCTCACCCGTTATGCCAAAGAGACTGGAGCCAGTGTGGTGCTGGTGGGTCACGTCACCAAGGATGGCACGGTGGCAGGTCCCAAAGTGATGGAACACATTGTGGATGCGACAGTGTTTCTGGAATCGGTGGGTCAGTTCCGTTTGCTGCGGAGTGTGAAAAACCGCTTTGGTCAGGCCGGAGAACTGGGGGTCTTTGAAATGCGCTCTGAGGGTCTGGTGGCAGTGGAAAATCCCAGTGCTGCCTTCCTTGCAGAACGCCCCATCGGTGCTCCTGGCAGTGTCATTGCCGCAACTGTGGATGGGCACCGCCCTTTGCTGCTGGAAGTGCAGGCCCTGGCCTCCAAAACCCCCTATCCCAATCCCAGGCGTGTGGTGGTGGGTTTAGACCCCAAACGCGTGGATGTGATCATTGCCGTGCTGGAGAAACGCTTCAACCTGACCCTCAGCGGCTTGGACATTTTCGTCAATCTGGCTGGAGGCATCCGCATCAATGATCCAGGGCTGGATCTTGCTGTTGCCCTTGCCATTTACAGTGCAGTCGTCTCCAAAGCCGTCCCTGAAAAAGTCGCTGTTTTTGGTGAGGTGGGTCTGGCAGGAGAGGTCCGCACCGTGCAACAGGCCATTCGCCGGGCGGAGGAGGCAATCCGGGCAGGATACGATCAGCTTCTGTGCCCTGCAGGTGTGCAAGGCAGCATGTTTGCTGTGCGGGACATCCAGAGTGCCATGACCAGCCTGTGGAGCATCAGGTCCTGAAACAGGACCTGAATCCCACCATCAGGGAACCCGAATGCCAGTCAGAAGATTTCAGAAAGTGCAATGAAGAAGCCTGTCTGACAGAAACGTGGAGCTCAACCTATTTTCAGAAAATCTTTGGCTATAATGAACGAGTAAAATGAACTGGATACCCCAAATCATCCGCATCCTCATCATGCTTATCGGGGGATACCTCTCCTATCAATTGCTGGTGTGGTTCCCCATTCTGCAGGGAGGTCCTCAGGGATCTGTCACCAACATGGTGTATCTGGTGATTGCAGGTGTGCTCACTGGCTATGTGGTCTCGAAACGGGCAGAAGCTCCATTGTCTCGCTGGGTTGAACAGTGGATTGCCTCTCTGGTCAATCTGTCTCCCAAGAAAGTCATGGCCGCCACTGTGGGAACCATTCTCAGCCTGCTGCTGAGTGTTCTTCTCAACAACCTGCTTTCCAACGCCCCCTTTTACCACTGGGGCTTCAGCCTGCTGACCACCACCATTCTGGCCATCTTTTTCATCTTTTTTTCCCTGAAGAACAGCGATTTCTTTGGCTCTTTCATCTCCCCTGCCAGCACCCCCAAGACCACCCGCATCCCCAACCCCAAAATTCTGGACACCAATGTGATCATTGATGGGCGCATCATCGAGCTCCTGCAAAGCCAGTTTCTGGAAGGCACGCTGGTGGTTCCCTTGTTTGTCCTGAGGGAACTGCAGTTCCTGGCAGACCACGCCGATCCCAGCAAACGGGCCAGAGGCAAAAGAGGCCTGGAGGTGCTGGAACAGCTCCACAACATCACCACCCTCAAAGTGCTGGACTGGGACGACAGCAACATCAAAGCTGTGGATGACAAGCTGGTCCGACTGGCACAGGAACTCTCGGCCAAGTTGCTTTCCAATGACTTCAACCTGGGGAGGGTGGCCAAATTGCAGGATGTGGACGTGCTGAACCTCAATGCCCTCGCAACTGCCATCAAGGCCAGATACAACGCTGGAGACGTGATTCAGGTGAGCATCACCAAAGAAGGCCAGCAGGCCGGACAGGGAGTGGCTTACCTGGAAGATGGCACCATGGTGGTGGTGGAAGATGGAGCCGCCTACAAGGGCCAGATGAAAAATGTGGTGGTGCTGTCCAACATCCAGACCAACGTGGGCCGCATGATCTTTGCCAGAACAGAAACCAACTGAAGCTCCAGAATAAAAGAACCGCCCGGAGGCGGTTCTTTTTGCATGTTCCAGCTTTATTCGTAACGCAGGGCTTCGATGGGAGGCAGGGAAGCTGCACGGGAAGCAGGCCACACTCCGAAAAGCACCCCGGTCAGCACACTGACCGCCAGAGCCACCACTCCAGTCACGGGCGAGATGATCACCTGAGGGAAGATGTTGGGCAACGCAGAGGCCATGCCCACAATCACACCCAGGCTGAGCACATACCCGATGATGCCGCCAAGAGCCGTGAGGGTCACCGCTTCAATCAGGAACTGCTGCAAGATGGTGCCCCGCTTCGCCCCGATGGCTTTTCTCAGACCGATTTCGCGGGTTCTTTCGGTGACACTCACCAGCATGATGTTCATGATCCCAATCCCCCCCACCAGCAGGGACAGTCCTCCAATGCCTGCCAGCAGGGCCTGCAAAATCACGGTGATCTGGTTGAACTGCTGCACGAACTGGTCCAAGTTGGTCACCGAGAAGTTGTTCTCTCCTCTGCGGCGTTGCAGGATGGATTCCACCTGACGGGTGACCTGTGCAGTGTCGGCCTCCGGGTGCAAACGGAACTGCAGGTAGCCGTATTCTCCCCGGGTCTGGTATCCGCCGCGCCAGCTGTTGCTGATGGGAATGAATCCGCTGTCTCCTCCGCCAAACAGGGCTCCGAGGTCCTGGGTGATGCCAATCACGGTGTACTCTTCGCGGCTCCCATTGTCACGGACTGCACGAACCACCTTGCCGACAGGGTTTTCGCTGTCAAACAGCTTGGTGGCGGTCTTCTGGCTGAGCACCACCACCTGGGCCGCACTCTTCTCTTCATACTCGCTGAAGTACCGGCCCTGAACGATTTTGGCTTCACTGGTCAGCTTGTTGAAGTTGGCCCGGGTGCCCTGCACGCTGACAGAGACATCCTTGTTGCGGTACATGACCCGCAGGCTGGCCCCACTGGTGGACACATCGTTGACAGGGAGAACACTCAGGGCGTCAATGTCGGCCTGGGTGAAGTTTTTATAGGGTTTCCCGGGCTCATAGTTGGCCTGCACGAAGAGGGTCTTCCCGCCAATCTCATTGAGCTGCCCGGTGATGGCCTGGGTGGCCATCTGTCCGAGGGCCAGCATGGTGGACACCGCAAACACCCCGATGATCACCCCCAGCATGGTCAGCACGCTGCGCAGCTTGTTGGCAAAGATCGCCTGGAAGGCACTGCTGAGGTTTTCCAGCATGTTCATGCGTGTGCCTCCAGCCGTCCGTCCCTGAGCCGGATGATCCGCTGGGCGCGGGCTCCCACTTCGTCCTCGTGGGTGACCAGCACGATGGTACGACCTTCCTGGTGGAGTTCATCAAAGAGGGCCAGAATGTCAGTGGTGCTCTTGGAGTCCAGGTTTCCGGTCGGCTCGTCTGCCAGCAGCACGTCCGGGTTTTGAACCAGGGCGCGGGCAATCGCCACCCGCTGTTTCTGCCCCCCTGAGAGCTCGCTGGGTTTGTGGTGCAGGCGGGCACCCAGACCCACCCGCTCCAGCGCTTCTTTCGCCCTGCGGGTCCGCTCGGCACGGGAGGTTCCCCGGTAGGCCAGCGGCAACTCCACATTGGTGAGGGCAGAGGTGCGGGCCAGCAAATTGAACGCCTGGAACACAAACCCGATCCGCTGATTGCGCACACCTGCAAGCTGGTCTTCGCTCAGTTTGGACACCTGCTGGTCTGCCAGCAGGTATTCACCGCTGGAGGGCAAATCCAGGCAGCCCAGGATGTGCATCAGGGTGCTCTTGCCACTTCCAGAAGGTCCCATCAGGGCAACGTACTCTCCCCTCTTGATGTCCAGGCTCACACCATCAAGGGCACGCACCTGGCTCTCTCCCTCGCCATAGACCTTGGTGATGTCTCTCAGGGAGATGACATTCATAAAGGGGTCACCCGAACTTTGTCACCCACCTTGAGGGTGTCCAGATTCAGGGTGAGCACCTGGTCACTCGGGTTCAGACCCTCAATGGCAGCCACTTTGACATTGCGGTCAATGATTTTCACGTTGACCTTCTCAATGATGCCTTCCCCTTTGGCATCAGGTTTGACCCGGTACACGTAAGTCTGCTCGGCTTCCGTGACAGCTTCGAGGGGTACGGTCAGGGTGTCTGGCTTACGCAGGGTTTCCACCTTGACACTGGCAGTGAAACCCGGCTTGGCCTGGACTTCCTTGAACGCAATCTGGGCATTCACACTGGTGACCTGACTGGTGCCCTGACCACTGGTGGCTGTAGGGTTGACCCGGGTCACGCGCCCTGCCACTTTGTGACCGGGCAGGGCATCGAATTCAATGCTGGCTTTCTGCCCGGTGGCCAGGTCTCTGGATCGGGTCTCATCCACCGGAACTTCAAGCTGCAACTCGGTCAGGTCGGTGATTTCCACAACTGCAGTTCCTGCTGTGGCAAAACCTCCGGGGGTCACGTTGAGGGTGCTCACCACACCATCGATCGGGGCTTTCAGGACAGCATCCGAGATCTGCTTCTGCAGGGACTCGACGCGGGTTCTGGCACTTTGCAGGGTGCTCTGTGCATTCTGCACCCCCGAGGCACTGAGCTGCCGGGTGTTCTGCTCTTTGAGCTTTGCACTCTGCAAGTCCAGCTGAGCATTTTGCACTTTCAGCTGGGCATCCCGGGCTGTGTTTTCCGCCTGCTCGTACTCGTTGCGGGAGATGCTGCCCAGATCATACAGTTGCTTTTGCAGTTTTCTCTGTTCCTCTGCGGTGCGCCATGCCTGCTGGGCACTGATCAGGGCATTCTGGGCAAGCTCCACACCCTTTCTGGCCTCCAGTGCATCCCCCTGCACTGCACCCTGGGCTTTCTGCAGATCGGTCTGAGCGGCCACGAGACTTGCTCTGGCACTTTCCAGGTCTGTCTGCAGGGTGCGGGTGTCCAGGGTCACCAGAACCTGCCCTTTTTGAACAGCATCTCCAACTTTAACTGAAGTGGTCAGCACCGTCCCTGAACTTGCAAAAGGCAGGGGTCTGCTGCGGGTGGCTTTGACGGTTCCCACTGCACTGACTTCTTTGATGAAGGTTTGTTTTTTCACTGGAACGGTGGTCACTTCCATGAGCTGCGGGGCTTTGGGCATGAGGGCATATGCAGCCACTCCCACTCCCCCAAGCACCAGAACCGTGATCACCACAGGACGGGCTTTCATTTTGCATCCTCCCATGGTGCCCAGTTGGCGGCCTGCAGAACACTGTAAGCTGCTTTGAGAGCAGAGTTTCTGGCCTGACCCAGGGCACCCTCTGCCTGACTGACTTCAAGCTGGGCCTGCAACACCTGCAGTTTTGAAATCAGACCTTTCTGGAAACGGGCATTCTGGGTGGTCAGGTTGGTTTTTGAAAGTTGCAGGGCTTTTTCTTTTGCAGCCACTGCGTTCTGGGCCACCTGATGCTGGCTGAGGGCATCTTCAAGCCCCTCCTGCACTTCCTTGAGGGTGTCCTCATAGGTCTTGCGGGCATTGTCCAGGGCCACTTTTGCCTGTTCGGCCTCGATGGCAGGGCTCAGGTCGCTGGACTTGATCTGGTATTGCAAGTCTGCATTTTCCAGGGCTGCACTGTCTTTCAGGATTCTGGGATGTTGCTTGAGGGCAGTCTGCAACTGTTCGGCCTTCCAGGTGACTTTCTCATCTCCTGAGAGGTCCGGGGTTTTGCCGTACCTCTTTTTGAAGCGGTCTGTGGCTTCCTGGATCTGCTTTTTGGTGCTCTGCACGTCCTTCTCAGCACTGTCCAGGTCGTTTTCTGCTTTGTTGAGGTCATGCTGGGTGGCTGCTCCCGCTTTCAGGCGGGCCCTGGCAGCCTGGGCATTCAGCTGTGCAATGTCCAGGCTGATCTGCTGGGCTTCAAGCTGCCCTTGCAGGCTGTCAAGGTTCTGCAGGTCAGCCAGCAGTTGCTGCCTCACCTGAAGCATCTGGCTGATCAGGGCGGCCTGTGCCTGAGAGACCCGCTGCTGGGCGCTGAGCAGATCAGGTTTGAGGGCAACCGGGTCACTCTGGGTGCGGGACAGGCCACGGGTGGCTTCCTGCATTTCGGTGAGGGCCACCTGATAGGTTGCGCTTTTCTGCAGTGCAGTGGAAGCAAGGGGAGCGGGGTTGACTGCGAATGCGCTGGAAGCCATAAAGAGTGCGATCATTTGCCATTTTGCGGATACCATGTGTAAACCTCCCATACCTGCAAACCCAGATCCAGCTGGGTCTTTTCAAGTTCCATGACGTTCTGCTGCTCTTTCAGCAGCTCTTTTTGTACCTGCAGCACACTGGCCTCACTGACCAGTCCCTGCGCAAGTCGGTATTTTTCCTGCTCGAGTGCGTCCTGACTGAGCTGGACCACCTGCCTGGAAAGCAGAAGCAATTCCTGATTCTGGCGGTATTGTTCCAGTGCATCTGCTTTGTTGCGTTGCATCTGGGATTGCAGCAGGTTCATGTTGTCTTTCACGACCTGCTGCTGTTGCTGATTGATCTGCTGCTGGCTCCCCCGGGTGAAATCCAGCGGAAATTTGGCTGCGAGACGAATGCTCCAGTTTTCCTGAGGGTTCACAGGGTTGAAGTTGTAGGTGTAGTCCAGAACAGCATCGAGATGCTGATCCAGGCTGCCCATCAGGGCATTGCTGCCATTGGAATAGCTGCCCTCCAGGGTCAACTGTGGAAAATTTGCCAGATTGAGTTTAAAAGCATTCACCTGCAGTTCCTGCAAATCCTTACGATTTTTTAACAAATCTGACGAAAGGGCTGCATGGTCTTCTGGAGGCAGCGGCAACTCAGGAAGGTTGTCCGGGAGATTGAGTTTGAGCCTCTGCAATTCGGAAACTGCTTTCCTGAGCGCCACCTGCTGTTGTTTGACACTCACCTCTGCCCGTGTGACCAGCAGCTCAGTGTTTTTGACCTGACCCTCTGTGACCGCCCCCAGGGCAAATCGGGCCTGCCTGGTCTTCAGTTCCAGTTGCTGTGCCCTGAGGTCCAGTTCTGCCATTTGCAGGGCAAGCTGGGTCTTGCGGTACAGGTGTTCTGTGTCAAGCAGACTTTTCAGGCTCTGAATTCGGGTGAGAATCAGATCGGCCTGCAGTTTTTGAAGCTCAAGCTCAATCAAAGTCTTCTGCTGATTGCTGGTGACAAGGCCGTATTGCACACTGGCCCCAACATCTCCACTCCAGTCTGGACTTCCGGTCAGCTGGTTTTTGCTGTATCCAACATCGCCTTTCAGCAGCACATTGGGCAGAACCCCAGGAGCAGTCAGCTTCAGCTGCATCTCCTGGATTTGCAATTGGGCCACCCTGACTGTAGGTTGCTGCTCCACCAGTGACAGCAGCTCAGGCAATGAAGTGGCATGCGCCGCCCCCAGCAGAGCCAGGGTCAGTATAGAGGTCCATCTGTACATGTCATGTGCATCCTCCCTCAAGATATGTGTACCAGTTCAATAGTACACTATTAATATATAGAGATATCTCACAATTTGCAACCCTCTCCAGCAAACCTGATTTGATGCACACCCCACAAGAGGAAAAACCAGTACACTACCATCTGTGAAAAGCATCAGCATCATCGGCGCAGGACTCAGTGGATCAGAAGCTGCACTTGCAGCGGCACAGCTCGGGGTGCAGGTCCATCTGTATGAGATGCGTCCCACCAAAATGACCCCCGCCCACCACACAGGCAATTTTGCCGAACTGGTGTGCTCCAACAGCCTGGGCGGCGAGGGGAACACCAATGCCAAAGGCCTGCTCCAGGCCGAGATTGCCCACGCAGGAAGCCTGATCATGGAAGCGGCCCGGGAATCCCGGGTTCCTGCAGGAGGCGCACTGGCTGTGGCCAGAGAGGGTTTCAGTGCATACGTGACCGAAAAAGTCAGGCAGCACCCTCTGATTCAGGTGTACGGGGAAGAGGTCACAAAGGTTCCCGAAGGCATCGTGGTGCTGGCCAGCGGACCCCTCACCTCAGATGCTCTGGCAGAAGACCTCAAAAGGTACACCGATGGAGAACACCTCTCTTTTTATGATGCAGCAGCTCCCGTGATCTCCTTTGACAGCATCAACATGGAAATTGCGTACCGCAAAGGCCGTTACGATCAGGAGGCAGACTACATCAACTGCCCCATGAACCGTGAGCAGTACGACCACTGGTACAACACCATCCAGGAGGCTCGGCAGCACACCCCACACGACTGGGAGAAACTGGAGTTCTTTGAGGGATGCATGCCCATTGAGGAAATTGCCCGCCGAGGCAAGGACACCCCCAGATTTGGACCCATGAAACCCCGGGGCCTGCATGACCCACGCACGGACCGTGAGCCTTATGCCGTCGTCCAGTTGCGACAGGAGGATCAGGATGGCCGCATGTGGAGCCTGGTCGGCTTTCAGACCGGCCTGAAGTGGGGCGACCAGAAACTGATGGTCCAGAGCATCCCTGGACTTGAAGAAGCAGACATCGTGCGGTACGGGGTGATGCACCGCAACACCTACCTGTGCGCCCCGAAAGTCCTGAACAACACCCTGCAATTGAAAGCCGACCCCAATGTGCTGGTGGCCGGTGTGCTGTCCGGAACCGAAGGCTACCTGGAAAGTGCAGCCACAGGCTGGCTTGCCGGAACCAATGCCGCCAGACTGGCCCTGGGTCTGGAACCTGTCTGCCCTCCTGAAGAAAGCATGCTGGGCGGTCTGGTCCGTTACCTCGCCAGTGCAAACCCCAAAGGCTTCCAGCCCATGAACACCAACTGGGCCCTGGTTCCAGACTTCACCATTGAGGGGCGCAAGAAAATCGGCAAAAGGGAAAAGCGCCCACTGATGTTCGAGCGGGGCCTGAATGCCTTCAAAGCATGGCATGCCGGGCTTGATCAGGTGACCGCCGGACAGATCTGAAATTCCCTGACCCATAGAAACATCAAATCCCCCTTGCGGGGGATTTTTCTTGAAGGAAAGGTAGAGAGGAATTTCAGGTTCAGGGAAGGGCTTTTGCAGAGTTGACCGCTGCATAGGCATCCACCAGACCTGCACCACAACCCACACTGCAGGTGCTGTGGGTGATGGGTCTGGCGGTGTTCTTGAGGATGCTTTCCACCTGTGCAGGGGTGATGGTGGGTTTCACGGCATACATCAGGCTGACCAGACCTGCCACGTGGGGGGTGGCCATGCTGGTGCCCTGGTAGAAGGTGTAGTTGTAGCTGCTGCCCGTGCTGTTGAGCAGGGTGGAGAGGATGCCGTCCACATAACCGTCTCCGTCACGGTCAATGTTGCCATTGGCATCGTTGGTTTCACCACCGGGTGCAGCCACATCCACCACACTGCCGTAGTTGGAGTACCATGCACGTCCACCATCCTTGCGGGTGGCCGCAATGGTGACCACGTTGGCACAGTTGGCAGGGGTTGCACCAGAGGCTGTCTTGTTGTCATTGCCAGCGGCAATCACCACGGTCACGCCACGGGCCACAGCTGCATTGATGGCGTTCTGGTACGTCGAGGGGCAGGAGGTGCCCGTGTAGGCACCAAGGCTCATGTTGATGACCTTGGCAGGGTTGGGGTTGGTGGGCACACCCGTGACAGCGATCCCTGCAGCCCAGCGGATGGAATCCGCGATGTCCGTGGTGGTTCCACCGCACTTGCCCAGCACACGCAGGGCACTGATGCGGGCATTCCAGTTCACGCCTGCCACACCCATGTTGTTGTTGGTGGCAGCACCGATGGTTCCAGCGACATGGGTGCCGTGCCAGGAGTTGGGAGAGTTGACCCCATTGCACACGCCACTGTCGCCCACATCGGTGGGATCGCTGTCCCGGCCGTTGCCATCTTTGGCAGTGGTGGAGCTGGAGATGAAGTCATAACCCGTCACCCATCTGCCCGCAAGGTCAGGGTGGTTGGTCTTGCCGGTGTCGATCACAGCAACCACAGGGCTGCCAGAGCCCGTGGTGACGTTCCAGGCGTTGGGCAGGTTCATCTGTCGCATGTCCCACTGATGCTGCGCATAGTAGGTGTCATTGGGCACAGCTGTGGCCTGCATGATGAAGTTGGGCTCTGCATATTCCACGTTGCTCTGACCACGCAGTTTGTTGATGGCATCCAGGGTGGCCTTGCCTGCAGAGCTCTCAATGGTCACTGCACCAGCGTCCATCCCTTGCTTGCTGACACCAGCCAGTTTCAGGACCACTTCACCGCCACTGAGGGTGCGGTCCACATTGGCGTCGATGCCCAGCTTGCTGATGCCCTGTGCAGCAACACCATCTTTAAACTTCACAATCACTTCACCAGGCACAAACTGGGCCTGGCTGTCCAGCGTCAGGGACTGAGCGGTGTCCACGCTGGGGGTGGTGGAGCTGGAGCAGGCAGCGAGCAGTGCAGTGAGAAGAACAACTCCGACTTGTAACTTGCGCATACAACATCCCTCCTTGTGCCTTCGCAGGCACACCTTCTGAAACTCGGTCTAGATTGATGGAAAGGGTTATACCTTTCTGAGCAATTGATGTCAATTGACTCATTTTTGTAAAAGCTATGTAAGGATATGCATTTTTTGAACCAGGTTTATTCTTATTTTGTATACAAGTCTCGGATTTTGAGTCAAAACCAGGAATAGTCCTGCACATTTATGTATTTTTATGCATATTTTATCGGTATACTTGCGTCAGCAGAACAATAGATTTGTCTATACAAATCTACAATTTCATTTCCAAGAAAAAATGATCATTCGAAAAATTCGTTTTCTGAACGGCATTTTTATGAAAAGTACTTTGGATTTACGAAGACATCAGAAAATCTTCAGGAACCCATTCAGAGAGGGATTGTTCTGAGGATGAACATAAGTATTCACCCTAATCAATTCCTGAACAGCACCGCAGAGTATAAACATTGAGGTCTATTTCCAAATATTCCTGATAAGATTCTGTAAAATGACCTGATGGCAGTACGTATTTTCTTTCATCCTGACATTTTCATTACAATATGAAAAAGTGGATTTTTGTGGCCTGTTGGCTTAGGATAGGAGTTTATGTCTGATCTTGCTGCAACCCTCACCCAGGCCTGGAACAGGCGCAAAGCCCTGAACCTGCTGCCTGACACCACTTTCTTCCGTGCCCTGCACCTCACAGAATCCCACGGAATGACCCTTGATGTGGTGGGTCAGGTGGGCATCCTGAGCTTTTATCAGCATTTTTCAGAAGCACAAGAACAGACCATTTTTGGAACCCTGCAAAGGGTCCTCCCCCTGGAAACGGTTTACCTGAAACGCAGACCGGTAGAGGCGCGCCATGTGACCAACACCAGCAGAGAATGGCTGAGTCCAGAACATCCCATTTATGGTCCACCACAATCCGAAATCATTGGACTGGAACAACAGGTGAAGTACCTGTTCAGGCCTGGCTCTGACCTGAGCGTTGGATTGTTTGCCGACATGCGCCTGGCCCGACAATGGGTCAGGGAACAGGCAGCACCCCGGGTGCTCAACACCTTCAGTTACACCTGCGGTTTTGGCCTCAACGCCACCCTTGGAGGGAGCCAGACCGTAAAGAATGTGGATGCCAGCCGTAAAGTGCTGGAGTGGGGCAAGGAAAACTACACCCTCAATGGCTGTGAAACAGCTGATCTGGACTTCATTTATGGCGATGTCCAGGAATGGCTGAAACGCTTTCACAAGCGGGAAGACCAGTTTGACCTGATCGTTCTGGATCCACCCAGTTTTTCCCGCAGTAAAAAAGGCATCTGGCGGGCAGAAACCCACTACGGTCAGTTGGTTTCAGAGACCCTGCCCATCCTCAGCAAAGGAGGCATGCTGCTGGCCTGTTGCAACCATGCAGGCATCAGCATGGCCCAGTTCAAAAACCAGATCCGCAAGGACAATCCGGGCCTGAAATTTCACCGCAGCCTGCCTGTATCCCCGGATTTCCCTGCAGAGCAAGAAAGCCATCTGAAAATCACTGTGTGGGGCAGGTGAGGTCCTCCTTCTTCACCGAAACGGCCATTTGAAACCCGCATAACAGTATGGATTCGGGTGCAGGTTACACTGTTAGGTATGCAACTGGTACCCCTCACCACACCTGAAGAAGTCGATACCTTTCTCGCTGAGAACCCTCTTTCTGCCATTTTCAAAGCTGGAACCTGCCACAAAACCATGCAGGGTTTCAGCGTTGTCGAGCAGTTCCTGAAGCGCCATGACCTGCCTGTGGGCTTCATCCGTGTGGTCGAATGGCGTCCTGCCAGCAACCATGTGGCATCCCTGACCCAGATCATCCACCACAGCCCCCAGTTCATCCTCTTCAAGGACCAGAAAGCTGTGTTTGATGTGGACAACTGGGACATCACCCCTGAAGCCCTGTCTCCTGTCTTCGAGGAATACGTTCCTGAGCGGCAGGACCAGGCCGGTGAAGTCAAGGGCAACCTCACCCCTTACATTGACCTGACCGAGCGTTTTCTCAAGGGTGAACTGACCCCCTACCAGTACCAGACCTACTTCACCGACACCTTCCGTGCCGACGGTTCTCTGCGCTCCAAGCAAGAATTTGAGCTGCTGAGCCGCATGTTCGGTGACCCTGATGCCTTCCACGGTGGTCTGCACTCCCTGGGCAACCCCAATGAAGACGAAAGCATGAAGCAAAGGGCCACTGAACTTCTGGAAGCGCTTAAAGCCCTTTCCTGATTCACTTCACAGGAGAACCCCTCCAGCGATCTGGAGGGGCCTTTTTTTGGTTTACAGGTCACAGTCAACAGTTGACAGCAAGATGCAATTCCAGTTTTTACTGTGAACTGTCTACTGTAAACTGTTGACTCCTGTGGTGACAGTTGCCTGCTTGTCCCCCTGGGTAGGATCTCAATACAGCCTGCTGAGCACTTCTTCTTTCATGGAGAAGCTGTGCTCCGGGCCAGGGAACACTCCGGTGCGTACCTCACGCACGAACTGCTGCAGGGCCTCGGTGCCCAGTTTGGACATCTGTGCATACTGTTTTACGAATTTGGGTGTGAACCGGTCAAAAAATCCAAGCACATCGTGGTACACCAGCACCTGACCATCGAGATGTGGACCTGCACCAATGCCAATGGTGGGAATGTTCAGACGCTCGGTGATCTTCTGGGCCAGAGGGGCAGGAATGGCTTCCAGAACAACCATAAAAGCGCCTGCATCTGCAACCGCCTGGGCGTCACGCAGGATCTGCTGGGCGTCTTGAACAGTCTTGCCCTGCACCTTGAATCCTCCAAGGTTCACTGCAGTCTGTGGGGTAAGGCCCACATGACCCACCACAGGAATGCCAGACTGGGACAGGTGCCGGATGATCTCCACCACTTCCTCTCCCCCTTCAATCTTGACCGCATCTGCCCCTGTTTCCTTGATCAGGTGAACAGCATTTCTCAGGGCATCGGTGAGGCCTGTCTGCACACTGCCAAAAGGCATGTCCACAACAATGAAGCTTTCTCTGGCCCCCCGTTTGACAGCACGGGTGTGGTGAATCATGTCCTGCATGGTGACAAAAACAGTGGATTCATATCCCAGGACCACCATTCCCAGGCTGTCTCCCACCAGAATGAGGTCCACGCCAGCAGCTTCGGCCATCACGGCACCCGCATAATCGTAAGCGGTCAGCATCACGATTTTCTGTTTTCCCCGCAAGGCTGCAAAATCAGGCACTGTGTACTTGGGCATGGACTTATTTTACGCAGTCCAAAACTGGTGTATTCGGTTCTGCTGCGCGAAGTACACCAAAAACACCTCCCTGGGTGGAGGTGTAAACAGCATCTGCATGATTTTGGTGGACCAGATCAGGTGTTGGGAACTCCGTAATAATGCATCACCAGATAGATGATCCATCCGGTCACCACCACATAAATCCAGACAGGGACGGTCCAGCGTGCCCAGGCACGGTGTTTCAGGAAATATTTGGCTGGTCCTTTCTCACGGGACCGTTCAAGACGACCATCTGCCAGCTTTTTGCCGATCAGGGCATTGCGCACCGCCATGATCGCCATGGGACCATTGGCAGCGGCCAGAATGCTGTGGCTGATCAGGATGAAAAAGTACAAATTTTTGTACTCTGGAGGTCCAGCATATTTCATGCCTGCTCCGAGGGCCAGTTTGGTCAGGTAAAGCACCAGGAACACCACAGCCAAAGCACAGGCTGTGAGCATTGCGGTCATGTGTTCCTGCCTGCGGTCTGTGCGAATGAAGTACACGCCAAAGACCAGTGATATGCCGCTCAGCACAATAAAGACCACGGACAGTTGTGTGACAAGTTCCCCCACTGAGCAAAACCTCCTACGTCCGATCATCTTATCCCATCTGGACGCTTGCTGGTTCTGGGGACAATTTGTTGGTCCCCGATCTTGTGAACCCGGTTCCAATGTGAACCACATGGACAAAAGTCTGGAGATCCCAGCCAAAACCGCTGTCTTAAGGTCGAAAGACCCGGAATGGCCTAACATGGGAACTGGAGTCTGGAAACTTCAAACACCGTGTTCCGGCCCAGAAACCGCCCCTCAGCATAAAAGTGAAACCAGCAGAGTATCGAGGACAATTGTCCTGAAGTCCGCTGTGGTCGCTGACTAGAATAGAGGATGTTATGCAGCAAGGAATCAAACCCCTCACCCTGGGTCCCGTCAAGCTGGATTTCACCACGTTCGCATGGCTGCTTTTTGGCTACAACGTGCTGGTGATCCTGTGGGGCGCATGGGTTCGCATCACCGGCAGCGGTGCAGGCTGTGGCGACCACTGGCCTGACTGCAATGGGACGATCATCCCCAGAACCGATCAGGTGGAAACCCTGATTGAATTCGCCCACCGGGTCACCAGTGCACTGAGTGGGGTGGGTGCCATCGGACTGGTGGTGTGGGCTTTCCGGGGATATCCCAAAGGTCACCCTGCCCGTGCAGTGTCTGCCTGGCACCTGGGCTTTGTGATTCTGGAAGGCCTGGTCGGGGCCCTGCTGGTCAACCGCAGATGGGTGGGCCAGGATGAATCTCTCGGTCGCGCCCTTTTCATGCCCATCCACATGGCGAACACCCTGATGCTCACCGGTACTGTGGCCCTGGCAGCCTTGCGCAGTCAGGTGAAGCCTGCTGTGCTGCGTCCTCCCATGTGGGTCAAGACCACCGTGGTTCTGGCCATCATTGGGACCATCCTGATGGGCATGACGGGAGCTGTGGCCGCCCTGGGAAACACCCTCAATCCGGTCAGCTCGTTGCAAGAAGGCCTGGATCGGGTCTTCTCTCCCAGGTATTATCTGGATCAACTCAAACTGCTGCATCCCAGCCTGACCATTGTCACCAGTGTGCTGCTGGTGGCGTGGGCCAGATTCATGGGCAGTCGCTTTCAAAGCCCTCCCCTGAAAAATGCTGCTTCTCTGCTGCAATTCACCATTTTGTTCCAGGTGATTGCTGGCATTTTCAACTATGCACTGCATGCACCGGGCTGGTTACAGGTTTTGCACCTGCTGCTGGCCTGCCTGTTGTGGCTTGCTGTGATTCTTCTCGGGTATCATGGCTGGGTGCAACATGAGAAGGAAACCCCATGACCCACACCCTGACCACCATGGACAAGCCCACCTGGCGTGACTACTTTGCCCTGACCAAACCAAAAGTGAACAGCCTGCTCCTGTTCACCACCATGACTGCCATGATCATGGCGGCACGGGGCTGGCCTCGCTGGGACCTCTTTCTGGCCGTCTTCATCGGCGGTTACATGAGCGCTGGAGCCTCTGGCGTCTTCAACATGATCATCGACCGGGACATCGACCTGCGCATGAAACGCACCAGCACCCGTCCCAGTGCCTCTGGCAAGATCAGCACCGTGAATGCATTCATCTTTGGCAGTTTGCTGACTGTGGCTTCCTTTGTGATCCTCTGGCAGGCCGCCAACCTGCTGGCCGCTCTGATGGCCATGGCGGGCCTTGTCACCTATGTGTTCATCTACACCCTGTGGCTGAAACGCAGCACCTGGCACAACATCGTGATCGGCGGGGCCGCAGGTTGCTTCCCCCCTCTGGTGGGCTGGGCTGCGGTGACGGGTGACCTGAACCTGTTCAGCTGGTACCTGTTTTTCATCATTTTCTTCTGGACCCCTGTGCACTTCTGGGCCCTTGCCATCATGATCAAAGACGACTACGCTGCCGTGGGCATTCCCATGCTGCCCGTGGTTCATGGTGACCGCATGACCGTCGCCCAGATCGGGCTGTATGCCATCATGACCGCCGTGTTGTCTATGATTCCCCTGCTGCTTGGCGAGGTGGGCTGGATTTACTTCGGGAGCGCTCTGGTATTAAATGTTGTCTTGTTGATGCGCTCTTTGGAGCTGTACCGGAACATCACCCGCAAGCAATCGGTGTCGCTGTACAAGTACACGTTGCTGTACCTTGCACTGCTGTTCCTCGCCATGGCAATCGATCGCAGTCTAATCGCATAAAGAGAGTGAGAAGGGAAAGGAGAGATGTTGAAACCGTTTCAATTGTTCATCTATGGGCTGGTGTCGTTGGCATCGATGGCCTACGCACAGCAGCCCCAGGCGGCCACCGGAAAGCGTCTGATTGACATTCTGGACCCGCAGTCGCAGGCCACCCAGAACATGCAGGGCCTGCTGTGGACTGCAGGCATATTTTCGTTTCTGGTTCTGATTGTGACCGGAGGTGCCCTGTGGTGGGTGGTGCAGAAATACAAAACCCGTCCTGGCACACGCCCCACCAAACCTGGAGACAGCAATGAACCTGCCCAGTTCCACGGAAACAACGTTCTGGAAATGTTCCTGATTGGTGTGCCAGTGCTGATTGTTTCTGTGTTGAGCATTTATACCGCCAAGGCCCTTGCCGATGTCACAGCCAAGCCCTCGAATGTTGCAGAGACCATTCAGGTCAATGGCTGGCAGTTCTGGTGGGACTTTGACTATGAGAAGCAGGGCTTCCGCAATTCCAACGAACTGGTCATTCCCGCAGGTCAACCCGTGGAACTGAAGGTCAGTGGCAAGGATGTCATTCACTCCTTCGGGGTGGCCAACCTTGGGGGTCGCCGTGACGCCATCCCTGGCCAGACCAACAAGCTGATCATCAATGCAGCCAAACCTGGCATCTATTATGGACAGTGCTTTGAGCTGTGCGGTGCTTCCCACGCCAACATGCTGTTCCGTGTGATCGCCCTGCCCCAGGCCGAGTACAACGACTGGGTGAGCAAGGCCAAAGCATTCCAGGCCCCCACACCCAGCGATCCCCAGCTGGCCCAGGGCCTCAAGGTCTTCCAGGCCAACTGCTCTGGCTGTCACGCTGTAAAAGGTCTACAGGGGGGTGCTCCCAGCTTTCCTGACCTGAGCTACTTCGGAAGCCACACCACCTACGCCGCTGGAATCTTCAGAAATGTCGACAACAACAGCGAACTGAGCAAGGAAAAAGGCGACCGTGCAGTCAAGATCAATGGTCAGGAGCGCGTGGTGACCCTGGAAGACTGGATTCGCAACTCCGCCCAGGTCAAACCCGGCAGCCTGATGCCTGCCTTTGACGGCAGCATGCACGAGGTCAAGAACGCCGAAACCGGCAAGTGGGAAGAAGTTCCCTACACCAAACTCAGCGATGACGACATCAATGCTGTCGCTGCCTACCTGCGCAGCCTGAAGCTGGAAGGCGTCAACTTCAAAGCCATTCCCGAAATCACCAACGAGAACCGGGACCAATAAGGAGGACATGGAACAATGGCCGTAAACATCCCCTCCTCAGCGCCCAGCCGTAAACCCGGCTTCTGGGAAGTGCTGTGGGATTACATGACCACCGGAGACCACAAGAAGATCGGCATCATGTACATGCTGACTTCTGTGCTGGGCTTCGCCATCGCAGGCCTGCTGGCTGTGGCCATCCGCGTTCAGCTGGCTGTGCCCAACAACGAATTCCTGGTGGGACAGCAGTACAACGAAGTCCTGACCATGCACGGGGCCATCATGCTGTTCTACTTCATCATTCCTTTTGGACTGGTGGGATTCGGGAACTACCTTCTGCCCCTGCAACTCGGTGAACGCGACGTGGCCCTGCCCCGCGTCAACACCTTTGCCTTTTACCTGTTTCTCTTCAGCCTGATTCTGGTGGCCGTGTCCTTCTTCATCGGTGGACCTGCCGCTGCTGGATGGACCTTTTACTACCCCCTCACCATGAAGAATTCCGTTGCTGGATCTCATGGTGTGGAAGTGCTGATGGTCTCCATCCTGCTGAACGGTCTGGCTTCTCTGCTGGGCTCCGCCAACTTCGCAGCCACTGTGATGAACCTCCGTGCCAAGGGCATGGGCGTGTTCAAGATGCCCATGTTCGTGTGGGGCATTCTGGCCACCTCCATCCTGCAGCTGATTGCCCTCTCCGGTCTGACCGCTGCGGCCCTCACCACCCTGCTGGAACTGAAGCTGGGCCTCTCCCTCTTCAATCCTGCCAACGGTGGGGTGCCTGTGCTGTTCCAGCAGTTCTTCTGGTTCTACTCCCACCCTGCTGTGTACGTGATGCTGCTGCCCTACCTGGGCATTGCTGCAGAGATCGTGTCCACCTTCAGCCGCAAACCCCTGTTCGGTTACAAGGTGATGGTGTACTCCATCCTGGGCATCGTGCTGGTGGGTCTGCTGGTGTGGGTGCACCACATGTTCGCTGTGGGTCTGCCCCAGGGCTGGCAGCTCTTCTTCGCCATTGCCACCGTGATTGTGGGGGTTCCCACGGGGGTGAAGCTCTTCAACCTGATCGGCACCATGTGGGGCGGTCACCTGCAGATGAAATCTCCCCTTTACTGGGTGATTGCCTTCATCTTCAACTTCACCATTGGTGGGATCACCGGGGTGGCCCTGGGTCTGATTCCCTTTGACTACGCCGTGACCGACGGTTACTTCGTGGTGGCCCACTTCCACAACGTGTTGATGTTCGGCACCTCCTACCTGGTGATGGCGGGCCTGTACTACTGGTGGCCCAAGATCACCGGACGCCTGATGAGTGAGAAGATGGGCCTGTGGCACCTGTGGCTGTTCCTGATCGGCTCCTGGATGACCTTCATGCCCCAGTACATCCTGGGCTTCCTGGGCATGCCCCGCCGCTACTACACCTACCCTGAAGGCAACTACCTGTGGAACGAGCTGAACTACATCTCCACCATCGGTGCTTTCATCCTGCTGATTGGTGGTCTGGTGTGGGTTTACAACATGGTCTGGAGCCTCAGAAATGGCGAGAAGGCCAATGACAACCCCTGGGGTGGCTACACCCTGGAGTGGCTCACCAGCAGCCCACCCGCACCCCACAATTTTGAAGTTGTGCTCCCCACCCACTTTGCCAGCGAACGCCCCCTGTACGACTGGAAGAAAGCTGGCGTGAAGTTTGAGCCTGTGAACATGAAAGACGTTCACCTGCCCCAGCCCACCATCTGGCCGTTCGTGAGTGCTCTCGGTCTGCTGCTGTTCGGACTGGGCATCTCCTACAGCTGGTTCAATGTGCCCCTCAGTGACCCCTGGGCTGTGCTGCTGTGGGTGGGCTTCGGCATCACCCTGTACGGCATCTTCAAGTGGGCCGGTACCCCCGAATTCGCTGAGCCTGCCCATCACCATGTCCTGACCAGTGTGCCCAACGGTGCCATGGGCATGTGGTGGTTCTTCATCTCAGAAGTCACCCTCTTCGGTGTGCTGATTTCTGGTTATGTGTACCTGCGCATGGTCGGCAAAGCCCCACCACCCGAAGAGCGCCCTGACATCTGGCTTGCAGCCCTCAACACCCTGATTCTGGTGAGCTCTTCTTTTGTGATCCACAAGGCCGAGCAGGACTTCGCCAAGGGCATCTTCTCGAAATTCCGTCTGGGTCTGATGCTGACCATGATCCTCGGGGGCATCTTCTTCCTGTTCCAGACCTACGAGTTCGTGAAGTTCGGTCTGGAAGTGGATTACACCCAGAACGTCTGGGCTGCCTGCTTCTTCACCCTGGTCGGTCTGCACGGTCTGCACATCATCATCGGTGGTGTGGGTGTGGCCCTCCCCTACTACCAGGCCCTGACCGGCAAGCTGAACCACAAAGAGCACGGAAGCCTGACCCCTGCCAGCATGTACTGGCACCTGGTGGACGTGGTGTGGCTCGTGATCATCACCATCTTCTACATCTGGTAAAGCAGAAGAGAAGAAAAGCAGAAAGTCACTGCGGGGGCAATTGCCCCCGCAGTTTTGTTTCAAGATGGGACGGTGCAACCTGCCATGAAAAAAGCCAATCCAACCCTGATTGCCCTGGTTCTGGGCGTGCTCGTTCTGCTCGGCATCTGGGTTTACAGGACCTTCTCAAAACCAGAGCTTCATGGAACCGTGGTGCAGGCCATGCCCACCATTCCTGACATCGAATTGACCGACACCAGCGGGAAACCCCACAGCCTGCACCATGACCCCGGAGTGAAACTGGTGTTCTTCGGTTTCACCCGCTGCCCGGACATCTGCCCGGCAACCATGAGCATCCTCAAACGGGCCTACGAAAACGCTGGAAGCCCCAAGAATGTGAAGGTGTACCTGGTCAGTGTGGACCCTGAAACCGACACCCCTGCTGTGCTGAAAAAGTACGTGGAGTACTTCCAGAAGGATTTCATTGGACTGACGGGAGAGGGGGATCAGATCGCTCAGCTTGCCAATGCCTTCTATGTGGGCTTTCAGGAAAACCCGGATGGCATGGTCACCCACACCGACACTGTGGCTGTGCTGGATGAACAGAACCGCATGCGTCTCATCTACAATCAGGAGAAACTGGGACAGGGGCTGCTGGACCAGGACCTGCCCGCCCTGAGCAGAGGTTTGTGATGAAAAAATGGCTTGCGGTCAGCAGTTTGCTGCTTTCCAGTGCACTGGCCCATGGTGGGCACGTTGAGCTGGAGTCTGCAGTGTTGAAGAAAGTGAGTGGTGGTTATGTGCTTGTGGCAAGCATCAACTACCACGAAAAGGACACCGTGAACATCACCAGTGCTGTGGTGGGGGGGCTTCCCGGGGTGTTTCAACAGAAAAACTCCAGAGGGTACCACACCATCAAGAAGATTCCTTTGAAAACGGGAAACACCCGGTTTGGAGCAGGAAGCTCCTACCGGGTGTTCTTTAAAACCCTGCCCAAAGTGAACAAACTCTATCTGACGTTGCTGATGTCAGGGAATGTGCTGGGACAGGAAATCCGTCTGGTGAAATGATCCCTTGTGGGACCAGAGACAAAAAGTAGAACCCCCGAGTTTTTCGCTCGGGGGGATCCGGTACCCGTTGGGTCTCAGGGTACTTCTTCTGTTAAACTACCCTGCTCGGGTACCTCCACCAACATTTCTTCTTAACAGTTGGATCACCCCCTTTTTGTGGTAAGAACAATATACCTCAGGTTGTGAAAAAAATCATTGCCTATTTCACATTCTGGTGGCTTACGCTCAAAAGCTTAATTTTCATTCGCAGAAACCCTGTCCAGGTGGCAAATTCTCCGAAAGTCACTTTAGATGCTGCGGTTGTGATGTCGTGTGGTCAGCCAGGTGACCAGCAGGGACAGAAACAGGAATCCAGCCAGGAAAGTCACCGAGGTGGGAATGCCTCCTGCACCAGACTGCTCCACCACCTTGCCCACCAGAGGGGCCGTCACCACCGGGCCAAAAGCCCCAATCATGCTGACGATGGGCGTGAAAATCTGGCTGCGTTCCTTGAGGATTTCTCCCAGCCAGGCAAGCAGTGTCGGGTAGATGGGTGCAAAGCAGAATCCTGCAAGCGGGTAGAAATACAGGGCGAGGGCAGTGTTGTGGGTTCCCAGCAGCATCAGGGTGGCCCCCAGGCTGGCCAGGATCACCAGCACACTGGGGCGAATCATGCGGCTGATCGGGGCAGAGATCAGTCGGCCCAGTGCCAGAGCCCCCCAGTACAGGCTTGGGATCAGGCCCACCCAGAAGACAGAATACTGCCCAGTCAGGTGGGTGACCACCCAGTTGCTCGGGGCCACTTCTGCAGAAACGTAAGCGAAGGAGCTGATGGAGAAGCATGCAATCACAGCAATGAGGGTGCCTGCCGGAGTGGCTTTGGGGCGTGGAGGCAATTCCTGTTCCTGCACCTGAAAGCTCAGGAAAAACACCACCACTGCAAGCGCACCCAGAACCACAAAAGGCAGCCCGTAGGTTTCAAAGAGTCGAATCAACTGAGGACCCAGCAGACTTCCCACCCCAAAAGTGGCATTGACCCCGTTGAGCACAGGTGCAGCAGCCACCCCGTGTTGAGACAGCAGGGTGTTGACGCAGGAGGCGTGAAGCCCATAAGCAATCCCAAAAACAAAAGCAGAAAGCAACAACAGAGTCCAGGTGGGACTGTACGCCATGCCCAGAAGGCCCACCACCATCAGGGCAGCACTGGACAGCAGGGTTTTTCTGGCCCTCAAGTACTTGAAGGCGGCAATGCTGCTGATCATGCCCAGGGCGATACCGGTGAACTGGCTGCTGACCACCTGACTGACCTCACCCTGTTCCACCGCATAATGCTGCATGAACACAGAAAAATAAGGGCCCAGCAGGGCCTGGGCGGCCCCCAGCAGGGGAAAGGACAGGCATGCAACAATCAGGAGTCTGAAAATCTGCGGGGGCAGCTGTGCCATAGGGCCTGATCATAACACTCGGCTTTCAGCTTTGTGACGGCTTCCAACAAAGTCATCAGGACAAGTCTGGACCCTGTGCATTCGTGGAAAGTGCTCCAGATGGCTGAACCTGTGCACGGCCAAAGCATGCCAGAATGGGGCATGGACAGCAGATACCCCATTGGTCGTTTTATTCCCGGAGAGACGCAGGACCCCATTCAGGTCAACCGCTGGATCGATGCCATTGCCGCAGCCCCTGCCCATTACCACGCCCTTGTGACGGGTCTTTCTGATGAGGCACTGGACCTCACCTACCGGGACGGAGGCTGGACCATCCGTCAGGTGATGCACCACGTTCCCGACAGCCACACCCAGGCTTACACCCGCTTCAAACTGGCCCTCACCGAAGACAACCCCACCATCAAACCCTACGATGAACACGCCTGGGCCCAGCTTGCCGACTACAGCCTGCCTGTTGCGCCATCTCTGGCGATGCTGGAGGCAGTACACACCCGCTGGGTGCACCTGCTGCGCAGCCTGACCGAAGAGCAATTCAATCGCACCTTCAATCATCCAGAATCAGGGATTCTGCCCCTGTGGCATGTGGTTGGACTTTACGCATGGCACAGTGAGCATCATCTCGCACACATCAAAATGGCCCTGGAGAAAGCTCCACAAGAAGACAGCGTCCAGCCTTAAGCCACAGCTTAGATCTTCAAAAAGAACTGGAGGAATGCAGGGAGTCTTTCTGCCCATGCAGATTCATGATGCAGATGGTCCCTGCCGATCAGGAGTTCCACTTCACTGCCCTGTTGCGAAAGCTGCAGGGCCAGTTGCTTTGCGAGTTGCACCAGATTCGCTGCAGATTCCACCGTTGGGCCTTCACGGTCCCCCATGTCCACAAAATAACGCACGTCTGCTCTGGACTGGTTGGTTTCGTCCAGAGCACGGTATTCTCCAACCCACAGGGCAGGACTCATGATGCCTGCAGTGCCAAAGACTTCAGGATGCTGGAAAGCCCCATACAGGCTGATGATGCCGCCAAGGCTGGAACCACAAATTGCGGTGTGCTGACGGTCCTGAAGCACCCTGAAGTGCCCATCCACCCAGGGCTTGAGGGTCTGGACAATGAAATCCAGATAATTCAGTCCCTGAGGCCGAAAACCGTTGAATCTGGAAGGAAAAGGAATGTAGTAATCCATGCGCTTCTCCTGACGGGTCCAGATGCCCACCAGAATCACGGGATGCCCTTCTGCCGCAAAACGCTCTGCTGTCTCATCTGCCTGCCAGTCGAATCCGAAGCTGCTGGTGGCCCGATCAAACAGGTTGTGACCATCATGGAGGTACACCACAGGAAAACGGGCTTCAGGCTGCATGAAGTACTGCGAAGGCAGGTGGATCAGCAATTTCACCTCGTCTTGCAGTTCAGGGCTGTGGATCTGGTGCTCCTCGATGTGGCCGCTGCGGGTCTCTTCAGGCATGAGGTCCTGCTTGAAACCCAGCACTTCAAACTGCAGGGTCTGCTCTGCCCCTGCAGCAATCACCCTTGGAGAGCGTTTGAGACCATCAGGACCCACCTCTTCAAAGCCTCCGTGGCTTACCCGACATTCCAGAAGCAGACCTCTGGGCACCTCAAGTGAAAGCTGATATCCCCCAGTGGTCCATTCAAAGCGAAATGCTGGATCTGGTTTCCACTGGCTGAGCCTGCTGAGGAGATGCACATTCTCAGCCTGTCTGTCGAGGGTCAGGTGGATGTGAAGCGTGACCTTTTCAGGGGTGAACATGGAACCAGCATACAGGGCACTCCACATGACCGTTCATCCTCATGGAACTTTTGGGCAGGGTGTCTACTCTAAGAAGTACAGAGGTCATGTACGAGCATCTGGAAGATCGTCAACTGGTTCCCCTTGCAAGGCGTGATCACCGCGCCTATGAGGCGCTGATGCGCAGGCACCTGCCACGCATGCATGCTGTCGCCTGTGGCATCGTGGGTGAAAGCAATGCTGAAGATGTGCTGCAGGAGGTGTTGTGGAGCACCTACCGCAACCTGAAGCATTTCCGGGGTGATGCAGAATTTTCGACCTGGCTGTACCGCATCACCATGAATGCCTGCTACCAGGCCCTCAGAAAGCCTCAGGCAGAAGTGACCCCTCTGGAAGACCTTGATCCCCCCTCCCTGGAGAATGTGGCCCACCGGGCAGAGCAGAACCAGATGCGGGAATTGATCGAGGAGGGCCTGCAGTCCCTGCCTGCCGAACAGCGCGAAGCTTTTTCGCTCAGGGAATTCCTGGACATGGAATACCAGCAGATCGCTGAAGTGCTCGGGGTGCAGCTCGGGACGGTCAAATCGAGAATCAACCGGGCGAAACAGGCCCTCAAGACCTTTCTGCTCCAGCGTGGAGTGCAACCGTAGGAGAAGGACATGGACCCGTGGGATGAGCTTTTCAAAGACCACCTGAAAGTCACCGGCAGGGATGTGCAGGCCAGTGCACGTTCACTGGCGGCATTCAACCAGCGTCTGGTGAGTGAACAGATGAAACAGCGCAGGAACAGGGTGTTCTATGCGTTCAGTGCTGCTGTGGCCTGTTTTGCCCTGCTGGGAGGAGGCCTGCTCTACCAGCAGCAGAATGCCCCTCTGCCCCACACGGTGGCTTACGAGGCGTACAGTCAGGTGAATGGCCAATGGTGAAGGCACTGCTGACCCTGCTGATGTTGTCCGGTGCTGCGCTCGCGGGTGACTGGCAGGATCTGCTCAAAGCCGTACAGAAATCCCGTTCCCACATGCCTGCAGGCAATGTGGAAGTGCTGGTGGTTTTCCCTCCGAGCAACAAACCCGTGAAAATGCGCAAGGACCTGCCCCAGCTCAACTTTCTGCCTGGACTGGTCAAAAAGAATTTTGAGCTGGACTGGAAGGACAGCCAGGTGATTGCAGGTCGCAACACCACCATGTACACCCTCACCCCCAGAAACCGCCTGTCCAATGCCTGGGTGATCTGGGTGGATGATGAATGGCAGGTTCCGGTGGCCTACCAGCAACAGGACCTCGATGGCACCACATTGCGCAGGGTCTCCTTTCAGCACTTCACTGGAACGCTGAACAAGCTGGAAAAGCCCTACAAGCAGAAACTGGGCTACAAATCGGAAATCGAAAAACGTGTGCTCAGGGCCATGCCTGGACTGGTGCCTCCGCAGCCCTACCGGGTGGTGGGCATCCGCCGCGCTGTTTTCCAGGACGTTCCCAGCATCGAAGTGTACCTGTCCGATGGCCTCAATGTGATTCCTGTGGTCATTGCGCCCAAAGGGGTGCAGGAAGCCGAAGGTGTGGCCGTGGTCCGTCTGGACCAGCAGTTTGTGTGGGTGGTGGCCAAACTCCCCCCTGCGGAACTTTTGCGCATCATCCGGCATCTGACAGACATCAAGCCTGAGCAAATCTTCAATCCAGGAGAATAAACATGTTGAAACCCTATCAGGGTGCCTTCTCGAAAGAGGAAGCCGCCCATCTGCTCCGTCGCACCTGCTGGGGGGCACCCCTCAAAGAGGTGGAAGAGGCCGTCAAAAATGGCCTCAATGGCACCGTAGACGATCTGCTGAATTTCAGTCTCAAACCTGCCCCCCACAACCCTTTTGATTACCGTGATGCCATCAAGCCAGGCCGGGGGTTCCAATTGACACAGCTCAACTGGCTGTTTGAGATGCTGCATGGAAGCGAACCTTTCAGGGAAAACCTCGCCCTGATGTGGCACAACCACTTTGTGGTCGCCACCGACAAGGTGAAATCAGGCGCGGTGCTGACCGACTATCTGAACACCCTCAGGAAGCACGCCCTGGGGAGTTTCACAGATCTGGCCCTTGCGGTCTCAAAGCATCCCTCAATGCTGCGCTACCTTGACAACGACCAGAACGTCAAAGGGCGGCCCAACGAGAATTTCTCCCGGGAGTTGCTGGAACTGTTCACGGTGGGCATCGGCAATTACACTGAAAAGGACATTCAGGAGGGAGCACGCGCCCTGACCGGATGGACCATCAAAAAAGTCGGAAAAGGCACCGGGGAAGAAGGGGCCGAGTTCGTGTACGCTAAAAACAAGCACGATGCTGGCGTGAAGACCTATCTGGGCAAAACCGGCAACTTCTCCGGAGAGGAAGTTGTGCAGATGGCAGCAGAGCATCCGGCCGCAGCCACCTTTGTCAGCCGCAAGATCCTGAGGCATTTTGTTTCAGATGTCCCCTCCGAAGCAGACGTCAAAGCCCTGGCCGACACCTGGACCCGCACCAATGGCAACCTGAGAACGGTGATCCGTGAAGTGCTGCTCAGTGAGGCTTTTTTCAGCGAGCATGCCAGAAACAGCCGCATCAAGAGCCCGGTGGAATACATCGTGGGCACCCTGCGCACCGCCCAGATGAAACCCAACGAGAACGACAAATTCTATGAGCAGCTGGGCAAAACCCTGGCCCGTCTGGGTCAGCTTCCCCTCACCCCGCCTGATGTGAGTGGCTGGGCAGGCGGACGGGACTGGATCAGCGATGCCACCCTGCTCACCCGCATGCGTTTTGCCGCGCAGATCAGCAAAACCATCAAGAACAAGAAAGACCTCACCTTGCTGCTGCTGGGCAGGAACAATCCTGGCATCGAGAACCTGATCAGGGACCTTCCTGCAGACCGTCAGGCCTACCTGCTGATGGTGTCGCCAGAATACCAGCTGGCATGACCACAAAAACACAAATCCACACCAGGGCGAGCCAGTGGCCTGCCCCTGGAACCCTCATGCCCCTGACAGAGGAGTGAAAATGCAAAGACGTGACTTTTTGAAAATGACCTCAATGGCTCTGGCCCTCACCTCGGGCATGCCCCAGTTTCTGGCCCGCGCGGCCACGCAGGCAGGAGGAGACAAAACCCTGGTGGTGATCCAGCTCTCAGGGGGCAACGATGGCCTGAACACCCTGGTCCCTTATGGGAACGACGCCTATTATGCTGCCAGACCCAACATTGCCATTCCCAGAAAAGACGTGATCCCTGTGACGGACGTTCTGGGCATGAACCCTGCCTTGAGGCCTTTTGTTCCCCTGTTGGAGGACAATGAATTCGCCTGGATCGAGAATGTGGGGTATCCCAATCCGAACCGCAGCCACTTTGCAAGCATGGCGATCTGGCACACTGCAGACCCCACAGGAGCGAATCGAGAAGGCTGGATTGGCCGCATTGCAGAAACCATTGGTGATCCTTTCTGTGCCACGTATGTGGGTGACATCGCGCCCCTGGCCGTGCGCAGTGACACCCTTACCTTGCCTGTGGTGGATGATCCAGACACCTATCAGGTCACCTTGCCTTCTGGGATTGAAGATGAGTACCAGAGCCTGCTCAACCTCAAACGGGGCGGTGAGGCGGCTTTCATCCAGCAGAGCACCCTCAACATGCTGAAGCACACCCGGGAGACCCAGAGCAGCCTGAAGAAGTACCGGGCAGGTGCAAAATACCCTGAGAGCAAATTTGGTGAGCGCCTCAAAGACCTTGCCAAACTGGTTGCCTCTGGAGAGGCAGGCCGCATTCTCTACACCTCCCTCGGAGGATTTGATACCCACGCTGCCCAGCGTGCGGAGCAGGACGAATTGCTGAAAATGCTTTCCGAAGGGCTCACAGCCTTCAGGGCGGACCTGATCTCCCAGGGTCTGTATGACAGAGTGATGGTGCTGGCCTTCAGTGAGTTCGGCAGGCGAGTGCATGAAAACAACTCTGCAGGCACAGACCACGGAAAAGGCGGCGTGATGTTCGCTTTTGGAAAAGGGATCAAAGGCGGCATTCACGGTGAAAGCCCTGACCTCGAAAACCTGGACGATGGGGATGTGCGTTATCAGGTGGACTTCCGGGGCGTGTATGCCCGAACCCTCAAAAACTGGCTGAACCTGGACCCCAGAGAGGTGCTTGGGAAGGATTTTGATGGCCCGGCGTTTGTTTGAGCAGCAAGCGGTCAGCCGTCAGCCATCAGCGAAAAATTCCAGCCTGTGGGGTCTGGTTCTGACAGGCTTTGCAGTGGTCATCGGGACCGCCTTTGCTCTGCCCCAGTACCGCCTGCAGGCCATCAAGCAGTTTCATTACAAGGGGAGCACCCTCAAAAAGAGCACCATGGCCTGCACCTTCTGTCATGTGCAGGACTCTGGAGGTGCCCCATGGAACCCTTTTGGAGAGAACCTCAGAAAGACTTTCCGCGAAAACCCTGATCGAAGTGTTGCGGAAGCCCTCTACCTGGTGCTGGAGCAGGATCTGGACAGCGATGGTGATGGCTACAGCGATGTGCTGGAGGTTTACGCCCACACTTTTCCTGGAAATGCAGAGAACAAGCCAGAAAAATCTGTGGATGCTCTCAAGACAGCTTTTGAAAAGGCAGGTGGCCTTGAGCAGTATGCACCTGTTGCAGCCTCAAAGTGATGGCCTTGATGCTGACCGCTGAAAGCTCACCTCAGTGCCTGCCCAGTCTGTTCTGGTCGGGCACTTTTGAGTCAGACACCGCATAGATTTCTGTCCATGCCGAGAAGTATCCCAGGGACTGGGCCAGATTGCGGGAGTGGATGTTGGCCACACTGGTGGAGTAATAGGGGATTTTGCCTGCCTTGAACACTTTTTGGGTGAGTTCACTCACCAGGGCCTTGCCGACCCCTTTGGCCTGAATGCCGGGCAGCACATCCACCCCGATCTGCCAGAGGTCTTCTGAATCTGCACAGGCTCCAGCAACTCCAATCAGGTCGTTGTCAAGGTAGCCAGCCACTGCAATGGTGTCTGGTCTGCTGGAATGCTCGGTGTACCGAAGGGCATGGCGGAAACCCTCATGCTGGTACAGGGCATGGATGGCACTGTTTTGCAACACTTCCATTCTCAGGCCTCTGGGGGGCTTTGAAGGGGTGAAATCCTGCTGGGAGCAACTGAACTTGAGGTCTGGACCGGCCAGAAACTGCCCATCAAGGGCCACAAGCCCAGAGAGGGTCGAAATGCCTTTGCCAGAGAAGATTTCATCCCGGTGCATGCCTTCAAGCATGCGCCGGACCACTGCGATTCTGGGGGCCACTGTGGACACCACCGTTCCCGTCCCGAAACTGACCATCAGAAAGTAGGGATCACGGTACGGAAAACGGCGGCGACCCGGGGTCAGGCCTGCCTCACAGACGATCATGGCATCTGTGGTGAAAGCCTGGGGCACCGTGTTGCAGTCCTGGGCCAGAACCTGCATCAGGAAGCGACGGACCGAATCTCTGGTGGCATTGCTGCGCTGAAAAAACATGCTCACCTCAGGACGGTTTTCAGAACCTCGTGGTGGGCACGGCAACGCGCCTCGTAGGACTCACTGGCCCCGACCATCACGATGGGGTCATCGTAACGGGCTGGACGGTTCCCGATCAGGCGCTGGGTGCGGGTGGCAGGCCCTCCACAGACCACGCAGATGGCGGTCAGTTTGTCCACCACTTCTGCACGGGCCAGCACTTCAGGCATGAAGCTGAAAGGCTCTCCCCGGAAGTCCTGGTCCAGACCTGCCAGAATGACCCGCACGCCTTTGTCGGCCAACTCTGAGACCAGAGGCACCAGCCCTGCGTCGAAGAACTGTGCTTCATCGATGGCAATAACTTCTGGAAGAGGGTCGTCGCTGGAAAGCAGCGGGGTGTTGCCATAAACCAGGTTGCGAATGTCTTCACTGGACTGCACGGCATGCGCTTCAATGCTGCGACCGTTGTGACTGGCCACCTGGGTCTGGTGGTAGCGGTCATCAATGGCCGGTTTGAACACGGCAACGGTCTGGCGGGCAATCACTGCCCGGGTCACCCGGCGGATGAGCTCCTCGGATTTGCCGGAAAACATCGGGCCAACGATCACTTCGAGGTGACCTGTGGTATGCATCAAACGATCACGCATGGCTGCAGAGAGCATAACACAACTGCTCTCACCGAACCTTAAGATTCACAGCCCGCCTTCAGCAGCATGTGTAGGACCGCGGTTTTTTCAAATTGTTCAGGCTGGCAACATTCGGTATTTCAACATAAGCTGATTGACTGAGGATGTTCTGACCATAATGTGGTGTACTGAAGGGATGAAAAGACAGGCTGGACTGGCTTTTATTCTGGTGACATTGTTGCTTGACGTGCTCGGGTTTGGACTGATCATTCCGATCTTCCCGGAATTGATCAAGGAGGTTTCTGGCAGAAACACAAGTGATGCAGCCCTGCTGCTGGGTTACATGGTGGCCGTATTCTCACTGGTGCAGTTCATTTTCTCCCCCATCCTGGGAGGGCTCTCCGACCAGTATGGACGCAGGCCCATTCTGCTGATTTCATTGTTCGGACTTGCACTGGATTACCTGCTGCTGGCTTTCGCTCCCACCCTGGGCTGGATCTGGGTCGGGCGCATCATCGCAGGCATGACCGCTGCCAACATCACCGCTGCGAGTGCCTACATTGCAGACGTCTCTGCTCCTGAGGACCGTGCAAAGAACTTCGGGATGATGGGGGCTGTTTTCAGTGTGGGCTTCATCATTGGCCCGGCCATTGGTGGTTTTCTGGGAGAGCACGGCACCCGACTGCCCTTCTTCTTTGCTGCAGGTCTGGCTTTCCTGAACTGGCTGTACGGTTTTTTTGTGCTGCCTGAATCTCACAAGAAGGAAAACCGCAAACCCTTCAACATCCGAAACGCCAACCCTGTGGCTGCTCTGGGTCTGCTGCGCAAATACCGCGTGGTGTTCAACCTGACCGGAATGTTTCTGCTCACCAACCTTGCCAACCAGCTTCTGCAGAACGTATGGGTGCTTTACACCGCAGAACGTTATGGCTGGGGGCCACAGGCCAACGGCTTTTCCCTGACCGCTGTGGGTGTGATGGGCGCCATTGTACAGGGCGCACTGGTGGGAATCCTCATTCCCAAACTGGGTGAAAAACGGGCGATCCTGCTGGGTCTTGGTCTGGGTGTACTGCAGTTCATTGCCTTCGGTCTGGCCACCCAGGGCTGGATGATTTACGTCATCATTGTCGTTGGAGCCATTGGTGGCATTGCAGGTCCAGCAATTCAGGGTCTGGTCTCCAGGCAGGTTTCTGAAACCGAACAGGGATCTGTGCAGGGTGCCCTCTCTGGCCTCTGGAGCCTGGTGAGCATTGTGGGCCCCATTCTGGCCACCTTCATCTTTGCTTACTTCACCAACAAAACCAATGGAGCCCCATACATCCCTGGCATGCCCTTCTTTGTGGGCGCACTGATGATGCTGCTCGGAACCTTCATCGCCATCTGGGCTTTCCGGGCCAAACGTTACGATGACCCCATGAAATTGAAAGCTGCTGAGGATTGATCCAGCCAGAACAACTGGACCCACCTGAAACAGGTGGGTCTCTTGCTTTATGAGACAAAAACAGAATGCGCTCCTAAGAGCGCAAAAAAAAGACCCGCCCAGACGGGCGGGCATGTTGGTGACCCCAACGGGATTCGAACCCGTATCGCTACCTTGAAAGGGTAGTGTCCTAACCGTTAGACGATGGGGCCATCCATAAGGCCCCCTTCAAGGCGAGAAGTAGGATACACAATAATTTGAGTTTTGTAAACCCCCCCTGAGTGTGGCCTAAAAGCCTTCATCTGTTTTCTCATTCTTAAGGAAGAAAGACAGGTCCTCAGACAGAATTCAGGCCCTATTCCAGATGGTCATACTGGTACAGCAGGGCTGCTCTGGGATTGGCTTCTGGATGGTGGTGCAGGCGCACAAGTTCGGCCACGTTTCTTCTTGCCCCAGCCGTGGTCAGCATTTCTGCACCCAGCTCAGGGTGGGAAAAACGGACCTTCACGCCCTCTGTCTGGATGTATTTTGAGAAGCGGTAGGGCACCAGTCCAACCATCACCCGTTCAACCACGCTGTAGGGCCGGATGCTCTTGCCGCAGTCGTGCAGGATCGCTGCGGCAATGAGTTCAACATCTGCCTCTGGGTGGTCTGCCTGCAAGGTCCGGGCAACCCGCGTTCCATGCTCCCTGTCCCGGGGGTCCATCTGGATGTACACCGAGAATTCCTCAGGGGTGAGCACCCTGCTGGCCCAGTGGTCTTCCGGGGTGGCCTGATCAGGCGTGATGGATCTGGCGAGGCGTTTGAGCTTCCCGAGCATGGGTCACATCATACCCACAACACCTCTGAGATTTAATGATAGGCTTTCCAGTCTTCCGCAAAATCAGCAAAGAGGGTGAGCCCATCGCCAATCAGCAAGGGCCTGAGCATCTCCTCACGGTCATAGGCTCCGAGTTTACGGTTGTCCCAGATGATGGAGTACATCACCTTGCCTGCAGAAGGAGAGGTTCTGGAGTAAGGGCTGTTCACCTGGTTCATGTTGGCCTGCTGGATGATCACTTCGATGGCTGCTGAATAAATGAATCCTGCGGTCGTTTTCTGGGCGTTCACAGTCAGGTAGACAAAACCCACGCAGTTTTCCATGGTGGTGTCTGCAATGTTGAGGCCCAGTCGGGTGGATTCATTGAGCAGGACCCGCTGGAGTTCTTCTGGAAGCCCTGAGGTGCTGTCGAACTTGTCGTTCACAACGATCATGGGGACGCCCACACACATGTCCGTGGGTTTGAGGAAAGCAAGGTTCTCCCCATAGCGCATGGCCTGTGCAGAACACAGCAGGGAAAGGGCAGCAATCAGGATTTTTTTCATGTCAGGACCTCTTTTTGTGAATGGCCAGGGAGGATCTGGCTCGTGTGACACCACAGTACAGAAGAGGGCATGATTCCAGCATGATTCTGTAAAAGCAAAACCCCCTCCTGCTGTGGAGGGGGCCGAAAGTTCAAATCATGTCCTGTTCAGGCGTGCTCAACTTCTGCGTGCGCCAGCAGCTTTTCAGCGGTCATGGCTGCACGTGTCCCCGCACCCACACTGGTGGCCAGCTGACGGAACACATAATCGCTGACGTCACCCGCAGCCAGCACCCCCTCGGTGGAGGTGAAAATGTCCTCTTTCACATCGATGTAACCATCGTCGCGGAGTTTCACAAGGTCTCCCAGGAAGGCGGTGTTGGGCACGTGCCCGATGAACACGAACACACCATCGGTGGCATGGTCGTACACCTCTCCGGTCTTGAGGTTCTTCAGGCGCACCCCATTCACCACTTCGCCCCCGAGCACTTCTTCCACCACGGTGTCCCAGATGAAACGCATCTTGGGATTGGAGAAAGCACGTTGCTGGGCCACCTTGTTGGCACGGAGGGTGTCGCGACGGTGAATCAGGGTCACGGTGTCCGCAAATTTGGTGAGGAACAGCCCTTCTTCCACGGCAGCATCTCCACCGCCCACCACCACGACATTTTTGCCTCTGTAGAAGAAGCCGTCACAGGTGGCACAGGTGCTGACCCCACGGCCCCAGAATTTCTCTTCACCAGGAACATGCAGGGCTTTGGGGTTGGCTCCGGTGGCCACAATCACCATCTTGCCGAAGTAGGTGGTGTCGTACCCTTTGACCTTGAAGCCGCCATCGACTTTTTCGATGCCCTGAACTTCATCCATCACCAGTGGGCTGCCGAAACGCTCAGCCTGCTGGACCATGCGCTGGGAGAGTTCAAAACCGCTGATGGGTTCAGGAAAGCCAGGGTAGTTCTCGACTTCTTCGGTCTGGGCGATCTGGCCGCCAGGCTGACCTTTTTCGATGATGACGGTCTTCAGGTTTGCACGGCCTGCGTAGATGCCTGCAGTGAGTCCTGCCGGTCCGCCGCCAATGATCACGATGTCGTAGTGTTCCATGTCGGATTCCCCTCCAAAAGTATGGTCATGATACTGCAAGCCTGAAGGTGAAGACAGTGCATTGCACAAACTTGCATCACAATTCAAGGTTGCTTCTGACAATCCTTCGTTCAATTGTCTTTTTTCTGGGGCCGTTCCAAAAACGGTGAAAGCCCCTGAGATCCAGAGGCTTTCACCGGCGCGAGGAGGTGGTGCATGCAGTGTCACCAAGAGAGTGACTTGCGTGAAGGTCTGAGGTGTGAGGTTGAAGTGACCTTCGTGCTCTCTTGTGGCTTCACTGTACCCCCGACAAGTCGGGCAAATGTCCTGCCAGGTTGATGTGTGTGTTTCTGTTGAGAACAAATTGAGAAGACTGTTACAAATTAGAAGATTTAGCGTACTCATGGGCATAGGGGTTTACTCAGGGGGTATGGGCTGTGTACAATGAGATGTTGCCATTTGTGGTTTTCGGGCCACGGTGGTTTAAGGAGGAACATAGTTAATGGAAGACAAGGCTACTCAGACCCCGGTCAACGAGACCGCTCAGACCACCGATACCACTCGCGAATACCCCGCCATGACCATGGAAGACGTGCTGAGCACCGAAGTTCAATACAAAGAGCCCCAGCGCGGCGACGTGGTGAATGGCACCGTGGTGTTCATCTCCAGCGAAGGTATCCATGTGGATGTTGGGGCCAAAGTTGAAGGTGTCATTCCCTTCAGCCAGATTCACGAAGAACCCATCACCCAAGAGCAAGCCCAGGAGCTCTTCAAAGCAGGCGATCAAATCGAAGCCTACGTGGTTCGCGTGGACCTGCCCAACTCCACCATTGTGCTGAGCAAACGTCGTGCTGACCAGGATCGTGGCTGGCGCGTGCTGGACACCTTGTTCAAAGATGGCAAGGAGTTCACCGTGGACATCCTCGAGAAGGTCCGCGGCGGTCTGGTGGCTTCCATTGAAGGCATTCGTGCGTTCCTGCCCGCTTCCCAGGTGGACACCCGTCGTGTGAACGACCTGACCCCCTATGTGGGCAAGCCCCTGGAAGTCAAACTGATCGAACTGAACAAAAAGCGCAACCGCGTGATCATCTCCCACCGCTCCATCATGGAAGACCGCAAGGCCAGAGCCAAAGCCGACACCCTCGGCAAGCTCGAAGCCGGTGCTGTCCTTGAAGGCGAAGTTGTGGAAATCACCGATTTCGGTGTGTTCGTCAGCCTCGGTGGCCTTGACGGACTGGTGCACCGCAGCGAACTGACCCACGCCCGTTTCAACCACCCCAAAGAAGTGGTCAAACTCGGCGACAAAGTTCAGGTTCAGGTCATCGACCTCGATGGTGACCGCGAGCGCATCAACCTGAGCATGAAAGCCCTGCAGAACGACCCCTGGCAGAGTGCTGTCGAGAAGTACCAGATTGGTGCCCGCGTGAGCGGCAAAGTCACCAACCTGACCAACTTCGGTGCTTTTGTTGAACTCGAGCCCGGTCTCGAAGGCCTGATCCACGTGACCGAGATGAGCTGGACCAAGCGCATCCGTCACCCCCAGGAAATGGTCAAAGTGGGCGACACCGTGGAAGCCGTTGTTCTGCGCATCGACAACAAGGACCGTCGCATCAGCCTCGGTCTGCGCCAGACCACCGAAGATCCCTGGTCCACCCTGCCTGACCGTCTGCCCCCCGGAACCCCCGTCAAGGGCAAGATCACTGGCATCACCGACTTCGGTGTGTTCATGGAGATCGAAGAAGGCATCGAGGGTCTGATCCACATCAGCGAACTCAGCCACGACCGCGTCACCAACCCCGCTGAACTGTTCAAGCGTGGCGACGAGATCGACGCTGTGATCCTGAACATCGACCCCATGGAGCAGCGTGCCAGCCTCAGCCGCAAGCGCACCATCCCCTACGACGGCCCTGCCCGCGACTACACCAAACAAGGTGGCGGCGAGCGCAGCGAACGTCCCCAGGGCGGCGGTCAACGTGGCGGTCAGGGTGGCGGCAACCGTCGCAAGCGCGAAGGTTTCGACTACGACTACAGCTACGCCAAGGAAAGCACCACCAGTGCTTCCAGCGGTAAAATCTCCACCAAGCTCGGCGACGTGTACGCTGACCTGTTTGCCCAGTTCGGCATCGGTGGCAAGAAAGAAGAAGGCAAAGAGTAATCCTCTTTGTGTCAAAAGTGGGAGGGCTTCTGCCCTCCTTCTCTTTTTTGTGATATTATGTTATTAGCATAATAGATGTTTTGGGTTTTACCCCTGCTTGTTCTTTTGTTGTGAAGAAAGCCTGTTCAATTCACAGAAAGAAATGTTACCATTTCGTAACTCTACGGAGCTGTCCTTTACGGAAAAACCCCCTTTAACGGAGAAACCATGGAAAAACACTATCTTGAGTATTCGGACCCCAACGGCGCAGAACACAAGTTTTATGAAGTCACCATCAACGACGCAGCTCTGGTGATCCGATATGGCCGCATTGGCACCGACGGTCAGACCCAGAGCAAGACCTTTGCCAGCTTTGAAAAAGCAAAAGCAGAGGCAGACAAAAAAATCAAAGAGAAAAAACGCAAGGGATATGAAGACGCTGTTCAGGGCGTGCGGCAGAAACGTTCGATCACCAGACGCAGTGTGGAAGAAGTCAGGCCTGCCAGTTCCGCCAGCAAAGCTCCCGTGCTCTGGCGGATGAAGACAGGATCAAGTGCTTTTGGCATTTACGCCGACAGTGAACGGGTCTGGGTGGGCAACCAGGGCGGCAAAGTCATCGCAGTGGACCACTCTGGCGAAACCCTGAGCACCTTTCAGCTTCCCGAAGGGGTCAAGTGCCTGGTCAGTGACGGCATGTTCATGTACGCCGGATGCGATGATGGCAACGTCTACGACCTGACGGGCAAGGTGCCTTTCGTGGCCTACAATATTGACGAAAGCGTGGACATTTACTGGCTTGACATCCACAAAGGTGTGCTCGGGGTGTCCGACTCTCATGGCAACATCTATGCCTTCAACCCGGAGAGCGAAAACCAGTGGGGCAATGTGAATGGAAGTGGTTCTGCAGGCTGGATGGTCCGCATGGACGATGAAGGCGTCTATCACGGCCACAGTGGTGGCGTTGCGGCCTACGATCCCCAGAGCGGCATAGAACTCTGGAAGGCCAAAACCCAGGGTGCAGTGCTGTTCGGCTGGCAGGACCAGGACCATGTGTATGCGGCAACGGCAATGCGCGCAGTCCAGCGTTTCGACAAGAAAGGCAACCTGCAGCAGACCTACAAGTGCGATGCTGCGGTGTTTTCCTGCGCTTCCAGCCCGGATGGAGAGTACATCTTTGCCGGAGACAACTCCAGTGCCATCTATGCTTTCTCCAAAGACGGCACCCGCCTGTGGAAGCTGAACTCAGGCTGCTCGTCTGCCCTGTCCATGCAATACCTGAACGAGCGCCTGTTCATCGTGACCACAGACGGGTCTCTGGCCATGATCGACGCCTCCCCTGCAGCCATTGCGGCAGCCCAGCAAGGCCAGCTCCCACAGGTCAAGGACATCAAGGCCCAGGCCGCCCAGGGCACTGCTCCTCTGCAACGCCAGACCCTGCAACGTGCCCAGTACACCGGTCAGGGCGTGGTGCTCAGGTGCGTAAAAGAGGGCGGCAAATTGCGCATTCGCGTGGAAACCGAAGGCTACCACGACAGCTGGAACGTGCAGTTCCCCAAAGACCTGCGTGAAGAAGGTGCCCGTTATCTGGTCGATGAGGTCGCAGAAACGGGCGGATTCTATCGGGTGGTCGGAGAGATCCGGAAGCTGGATTGAAAACCGGTACGGAGAGTGTGATGTTTGGTGTGCCTGCCCATCACCTGAACTGGCACGATGCCCTTGTGGAAGAAGTCAGGATGGAGGGGACCACCCTGAGCGTTCTGCTGGACTTTCCTCTCTATTCACAGTCGTTCTACCAGGACCATCTGCCTGAGAACCTGAAGGTGCAGGCATCCTTTGATCAGGTGCATTTTCTGAGCCCAGAATGGAACCAGCTCATGCAGAGCCCCTCAGGCCTCTGGGATGCAGAAATCCGAACTGCGCATTTCCAGAAAGACGAAGAGCGCTGGAGACTGGAACTGGCTGTAGAGGTGGAGGATTATCCCAGCAAGCGCAGAGACCCCCTGTTTCTCGTGATGGAGTATGCTTCCCTGCAATTGACGGATCAAGCAGGCAAACAAATCGCCTGATTGAACTGAAAACCAAAAACCAGAGGCCACAAGCCTCTGGTTTCTTTCTTGTTTTTTGCGCTTCAAATCACAGGCAGAGGTCGTTCAGGTTCCAGTCATGCTGGTCGAGCAGCAGGCGCGATTCATCCACTCCAAGGCCGCGTTTGATCATCACGCAGGCGGTTTTGACCTGCCAGTCGCAGTGTTCCAGGGCTTCTCTGGCCTGCTCGGGGGTGGCGTCCACGCAGGCCAGAACCATCTGGATGGCGCGGTTGTAAAGTTTCTGGTTGGTGGCTTTCATGTCCACCATCAGGTTGTTGTAGATTTTGCCGAGGCGCAGCATGATGGCGCAGCTCAGGGTGTTCAGGGTGATTTTCTGGGCGGTTCCTGCCTTCAGGCGGGTGGAACCGTTGATCACTTCAGGGCCCGTTTCAAGAAGGATCGGGCAGTCTGACTGTTCGAGCAGGGGTGAGCCCGCGTTGTTGGCAATGCCAATGGTGAGGGCACCTGCAAGTTGCGCCCTTTTCAGCACACCCAGGGTGTATGGGGTGCGGCCAGATGCAGTCACCAGGATGAAGACATCGTGCCGGGTCGGGTTCAGCACATCGGCTTCATTGAATCCCGCACCAGCATCGTCTTCTGCGGCTTCCTGGGCGGTCCACTCGGCGGCGGTTCCACCTGCAAGCAGGGAGATGGAGCGGTTCAGGGGCCAGCTGAAGGTCGGTGGAAGTTCGGCAGCGTCAAGAGCGGCCAGGCGACCACTGGTTCCAGCTCCTGCGTAAATCAGGCGTCCACCCTGTTTGAGGTGGTAGGCGGCATTTTCTGCAGCAGTGGCAATGCTCTGGGCAGCGTTCTGTACAGCAATGGCAGCTTCGGCCTGATCGCGGGACAGGATCAGCACCGCCTCGACCGTGTCTTGCGGGTTGAGAATTCGGGATTCGGATTGGATGGCTTCTGTACTGGTGGTCATGCTTCCCCCTCACTGTGCCTGTTCGGATTCAGGTGTCTAACCCGATCCTTTCATACCAAGATAATACCAGTATAATACCAATAAGGGAGGTGATTGCCAAAAAGGCTAGAAGTGGTATTATGATGGTATCTATGTTACACGATGTGCTGACCCAGGCTTCGAAGAGCCTCAACCCCACCGACTCCACACCCATGTACCTTCAGGTGGCAGGGATTCTGGAGAAGATGATCGACGATCAGGTCTTCACCGAGGGCAGTGCACTTCCGTCTGAACGCGATCTCACACAGGCTTTCAACGTTTCACGCGTGACCATCAGGCAGGCCCTCGGGGTGCTGGAAGAACGGGAACGCCTGACCCGCAAACGGGGCAGCGGAACCTATGTTGCCTCCAAACGGATCATGCAATCCCTGAGTTCCTTGACCAGTTTCAGCGATGACATGCGGGCAAGAGGCATGGTCCCAGGTGCACGGGTGATCTCCTTTGAGCGCTCCCGACCCAACCCCTCCGAGGCCCTCAACCTGGGGATCAGTCCCACCCAGGAGGTCTACCGCTTAAAACGCCTGAGAACCGCCAATGACATTCCCCTGGCCATCGAAACCAGTGTCCTGCCCACCACCATCCTCCAGCAGAACCTGAGCCGTGAAGACATCGAGAACCACTCGCTCTACACCTTCCTGCAGAAACAGGGGCGCTATCCTTCCCGTGCACTGCAACACCTGCGTGCCAAAAGTGCCGATCCGGACACCGCCCACCTGCTCAACCTGCCCAAAAACTCTGCGGTCCTTCACACCGAGCGCATCACCTGGGACCAGGACGGCAGACTGCTGGAATACGTGGTGTCGAGCTACCGTGGCGACATGTATGACTTCATTGTGGAACTGAAAACCGGCCTGTAAACCTTCTTGTCTGGCTGTTTCTTCTGTGGACCTGCCTTCAGGCAGGCTCCAGAGGATAACCATTCCCACAGCACAGCAACCCCTGCCCCTTCAACATCAAGCCAGACCTGTACGCAAGCACAGGACGGAATTTTCTTGCCTGAGGAGATACACCATGCAGATTCAAGGACGCGTCCTCACCCCCACCGGATTCCAGAATGCCAGAATTGTCTTTTCGGACCGCATCGAAGAGCTGCGGCCTGTTCAGGAAAGCAAGAACATCATCCTTCCAGGGTTCATCGATGTGCACAACCACGGGGGTGCAGGTGGAGACACCATGGACGGGCTGGAAGGCCTTCAGAAGATGCGGATGTTCCATGCCCAGCACGGCACCACGTCCATTCTGGCGACCACCATCACCAATCCGTGGGAGAACATCGTCAGTGCCCTGAAAGCGGTGAAAGAAGCCCAGGGCATCCGACACGGTGCGGACCTGCCCGGTGTGCACCTTGAGGGCCCTTTCATCAGCTCTGGACGGCTTGGAGCCCAGCCTCCATTTGCCATCTCCCCCACCAAGGAGCTGCTGGATGAGATTCTTGCTCTGGATGTGATTCGCCTCACCACCGTTGCACCTGAAATTGAAGGGGTCATTGAAAGCCTCCCACAGCTGATCCAGGCAGGGGTCCGCATCAGCATCGGGCACACCCGGGCCAGCTTTGATCAGGTGATGGATTTCATCAAGACGGCCCAGGGGCTCGGGGGAACTGTTGCAGCCACCCACGTCTACAACGCCATGGGGGGCCTGACCGGACGCGATCCCAGCATTCTGGGTGCTGTCCTGATCAGCCGCAGCATTTACGGGGAGTTGATTCTGGACCTGCACCATGTGCATCCTGGCAGTTTCGAACTGGCAAGGCAGATGAAACCCGGCAAACTGATGTTGATCACCGACGCCATGCGTGCGGCAGGGCTGGGGGATGGGGTCAGCGACCTCGGCGGCCAGACCGTTTACGTCAAAGACAACAAAGCAAGCCTTGCCGATGGCACCATCGCAGGCAGCCTGCTGACCCTCGATCAGGCCCTCAGGAATGCTGTGAGCCTGGGTGTCCCCCTGGAAGAAGCTTCCAGGATGCTCAGTGCCACTCCAGCAGAATACCTGGGGCTGTACGACCGGGGCAGCATCTCTTTAGGAAAACGTGCAGATTTTGTTGTTCTGGATGACAATCTGCAGGTCATTGACACCATTGTTGGTGGAAGGAGCATCCATGAGTGATCCCCTGATGTTGCAGGAGACCCGCGAAGCCCCCTCGGTTGTGAGACGCCTGCTGCAAGAAAACCAGCAGCGTGTGGACACCCTCTGGCAGGTGATTCAGGAGCGTCAACCCCTGTTTGCCGTGACCATTGCGCGGGGGTCCAGTGATCACGCCAGCCTGTACCTGAAATACGCCATTGAACTGACCCTTGGCATTCCTGTCGCCAGCTTTGCACCCAGCGTCAGCAGCGTGTACCACAAGACCCTGAACCTGCAAAGGGGTCTGGTCATCGCGATCTCCCAGTCTGGAGCGTCTCCAGATGTGGTGGAGTCGGTGAAAGCGGCCAGAGCCAGTGGCGCAATCACCCTGGCCATCACCAACAATGTGGATTCTCCGCTGGCCTCTGCTGCAGAATTTCTGCTGCCCATGCAGGCTGGGCCAGAGAAGGCTGTGGCAGCAACCAAGAGCTTTGTCGCCAGTGCTGCGGCTTTCCTGCACCTGCTGGGTGAGGCCGATCCCGAACTGAAAGCAGCCCTGCACACCCTGCCTGACGTGCAGGAAAAAGCCCTGCAGCTTGAGGACAGCCTGCGCCTGACGGCAGACCGTTACCGTTATGCCAGCAGCATGGTGATTCTGGCCCGGGGCCCCCACTTCGGGATTGCCCACGAGTCTGCCCTCAAGCTCAAAGAGACCACAGGCATTCATGCAGAGGCCTACTCCACTGCCGAATTCAGCCACGGACCCACCCGCATCATCGAGCAGGGCTTCCCGATTCTGGCCTACCAGACCCGGGATGTGACCCAGCCTCTGAATGAGGAAGCGTATAAGGACCTTGAAGGCAGAGGAGCAGACCTGCTGACCATTGGTGCGTCCAGCCTGCTGAATCGGGCGACCCAGGTGATCACCCCTCCGGCAGACCATCCCCTGCTCGACCCTCTGGTCAACATCCTGCCGTTTTACCTGTTCAGTGGGTATGTGGCTCTGGCCCGCAATCTGAACCCGGACAATCCTCCACACCTGAAAAAGGTGACGCTGACCCGTTGATTCTGGACTGATGATGGGGCGAGCCGACGGCCCGCCCCGACAATGATGGTTCAGAATGTAAAGTCCCATGCAAATGGGACTTTTTTGTGAAAATTGACCCTTCCCTTCTCATCTGAATTGCCTATGCTAAAAGGTATGGGAATTAAAGCCAGACATCTCATTGGACTTGCAGCACTTGGAGGTCTCGCGTGGTACCTGCGGGACAAGAACCTCACCCATGTCATTGCCCGTGGCGCCCTTGATTTTCCAGCCAGCAAACAAAACCCCAGCCAGCTCCTCAAAGCCCTGGAGGACACCCAGACCCAGCTGTCCAGAAAATTTCGTGACCTGCCGGACACCCCTGAAAACCGCAAGCAACTCGGGCACATTCTGGCCATTGAACGCTGGGGCACCAACCGCCTGAAGGTCTTCAATGGAGCGGAATACCACAAGGACTCCTCCCACGAGTATTACCCTGCAGACGACGCCACCTGGGAAGACCTGATGAACCAGTTTGTGGAAACGCGCCTGGAAACCATCCGGGTGGGTCAGGAGGCACTGGCAAATGGCAAGGACCAGAAAGTCGAGCACAACCAGCTTGGCCCCCTCTCCCCTGCCGGGTGGCTCAAGTACCTGAATTACCATGCCTACCTGGAGGCCACCAAATTCAAGAAAGCTGAACCTGTGAGCACCCAGGAAGCTCAGGACAGTGGATCACAGACCCCAGGCCTGCAAAGCTGACACATTCTGAAAGGTCAGGATGCTTTTCCACTCCTGATCTGCCTCCCTGTTTCCCCACGAAAAGCCTGGCTCCCAGTGACCCTGGGGGCTTTGTGTTTCCAGCATCAGGTCCAGTTGTGTTTGCACGGCATCCTCCAGATCGAACGCCAGAGGATGTTCAGGGGTGTCGGCGATTTGCAAAGGCAGCAGCACATATCCTTGCATGGCGTCTTTGTGGTCTGGAATGGTCGGCAAGACACGTTCCCTGAACACTTGCAGCAGAGGCGCACGGTACACTTCGGGGAATTCTTCTGTGCCCAGCAGGTGGGCCAGACAGATCAGGTCGTGCATCTCACTGGCATGTTCGGCATGTTTGAGCACATCATCGGTGAGCTGCACCAGCACCTCTTCAGGAACGAGTTCCTGATAAACCCACAGGGAGCCCAGCAGGTCGGCTCTTGGATTCAGTTTGCAGCCAGAAAACCTCTGGATCAGCGTTCCATCTGTGTTGTCCCACCAGGGGGCGTGGGGAGCATTCTGGGCCTCCTGAGGAATGATGCGCCAGGTCATTGTTTCCTGGTCAAGGGTGTCCAGCAGGTACTTCACTGCAAATTGCACCATGGGTTCTGTGACAGACATGCCCAGCCTTCGGGCTTCTCTTAAAGCCACACTGGTGGCCAGTGCGGAGGAAGCAGAGGTGCGGTTGTCGGGTTCAAAATGGGCCTGAAATCCACCGTCTTCATTCTGGTACTGTTGAAGCGCTTCCAGAACAGCAGAAATCGGGCCGTGCTGAAAAGCATGTTGAAAGGCAACCCTTTCAAAGGGGCGGGCATGGTCATTTAAATAATGCCATGCATTCTGTAAATATCGAATTGCCATACTGTATCCTATCATGTCAGGACTCCTGCTCTTTGACCTTCTTCAGCGCCTCACGGGCACCTTCACTCTGGGACACCGGACGAACCTTCGGTCCTGCAGGAGCAGGTTTGCCTTTCAATTCAGCCTCGACGAGGGTGCGGATGCGCTTCATGGATTCCCGTGCAAAATACAGTTGCAGGGGCCTGCCAAAAAACCAGAAGCCAATGCGGTAGAAGATGTTCTTGATTTTATCTGGCCTGGAATAGGCCTGAATGCGGAAATAGACCTTGCCAGTGTCCACATTTTTGACCACCAGAAAGTCAATCTGGCCTTTCTCAAAGTGGCCCTGCAAGGTGCGGTAATGGTACCCCCAGACGTATTCCCTCCCCTTCTCGGTGTCTCTGGTGGTTTCGATCACGCCACCGATTTTGACGCCAAAAAAGAAGGTCATGAACAGAAAATGGGCTTTGAGCAGCATGTACCTTTCTGCCAGAGGACGGTCTGGATAGTAAATTCCCTGAATCAGGTGTGGTGGAGGAAATCGGTAGTCCTGCACAATCCGCTTCGCCACCTGAAAGGGTCCCCATTCTTCAGGCTGTCCAGGCTGCTCAAAAGGAAGTTCTGTTTCGTGGGCATCCACACGCCAGCCGGTTTTCTGGGTGTACTCAGCGTACTTTTCGGGATCAAAGTTGTACTGCAGAGAACCGATCTGTTCCAGACGGTCCTTGTAGATTTCCCACAGGGGTTTTTCTGGACGGGTCATGACACCTCCAGGTTTCTGGTTTCAGCAAGTTCACGGGTTTCGGTTTGAAACTCACCTGCAGCCTCTCCTCCGCTCTCCTCTGCCACCCTTTCACAGAAGGTCTGCCAGGCTTTCTCCTGCACCTTGTTTCCCCCAAGAAAACGGTAGGCGAGATGCACCAGGCTGTCTCTGGAGCGGGCCTGTGAGGAAATGGAGAACCTCAGCAGGTTGTTTTCCAGGGTTTCAAGTTCAAAACGGATCTGGCCAGCCTCAGGATGCGGTTTCAGTGTGGCAAGGGTAAAAGAGGTCTCATCGATCTCCACAACCCGCACCCGACCATTCCAGGGGCCAAAAATCCGGATGTCGTATTCATCTCCCACCTTGAGGAACGCCTCACTGCCACGGGTCTTCCTGAAATCGGCAAGCAGACTTGGGCAGAACTGGGGGACATCCTCGGTGATTTCTTTGAAAAGCTGACCCGCAGGAATCCGGGCATTCTGGATGTCCAGCCAGTAAGAGCGGTAGATCAGAGGTCCGTGCCCATCGTCGGCCAGTTGCAGGTTGCTGCGTTTCTGGCGTGGCCTGGACCACCACACCAGACCCAGAAGGCCCAACAGACCTGCAAGCAGGAGGCCGGTCCGGTGTTTTCTGGTCCATTCCATGCTCTTCAGGGTAAGGAGAACAGGCCTGTGAATCTGAACCAAAAAACACACTCCCCGCAGGGAGTGTCTGGTGTCTTACGCTTGAGGCTGCGGTTTTGGCTTTCTGGGTTTGACTTTTTTGGGTTTCGGGTACTTTACAGCAGGGGTTTCAGGAATCCTTGAGTCAATGATTCCCCCACCCAGCAGACGGTCCCCAGCATAGAGCACCACACTCTGGCCGGGAGCCACAGCGAACTGGGGCTCTGCGAATTCAAGCTGGAAAGCGTCTTCGGTGGCTTTCAACAGGCGGGCTTTCACAGGCTGACTGCGGTAGCGCACCTGCACTTCGATGTCCTCGGGGAGGTCAGGGATGTCCAGCAGGTAATTCACCTTGCTCGCGGACAGGGTGGTCCAGTGGCAGTCCTCGTAATTCCCGACCCAGACGATCTTGTTTTCCGGATCAATGTGCACCACGTAACGCACCACATTGGACTTGTAGAGGTTCAGGCCCTTCTTCTGACCAATGGTGTAGTACTGGGTGCCAAGGTGCTCTCCGACAATCTCTCCGGTGTGGATGTCCACCATGTACCCCTGCACCTGCGGAATGAAATCCGTCAGGTATTCCTGAATGGTGGAGGGCACAAAGCAGATGTTCTGGGACTCTGGCTTTTTGGCCGTGATCAGGCCATAGTGCTCTGCCAGTTCACGCACTTTTGGCTTCTCCATCTCTCCGACAGGAAAAAGGATGTGCTTCATGGCGTCCCTGGGGGTGCCCCACAGGAAGTAGGTCTGGTCTTTTCTGGGGTCATCCCCCCTGTGGAATTCCACGGTGCCATCTTCCCGGTCCACGCGCTTCACGTAGTGCCCGGTGGCGACATACTCACAGCCCAGCATTTTTGCCTTCTTGATCAGGGCATCAAATTTCACTTTGGTGTTGCAGTTGACACAGGGGTTGGGGGTGCGCCCAGCAGCGTATTCTTCCACAAAGGGGCGCATGATGTTCTCCTCGAACTCCTTGCGGTAATCCAGAAGGTAAAACGGCACGCCCACCTGATCCGCCACACGACGGGCCTCGTAAGCCGCGTCCGGGGAGCAGCAGGTGTCAAACGTGTCCACACGCTTGTGGTCCGGCCAGAAGCGCATCATTGCGCCAATGACACTGTAACCCTGTTCTTTGAGAAGTGCTGCACTCACGCTGGAATCCACGCCTCCAGACATGGCGCAAAGCACACGGCCCTTGTTCATCTGTGTAACCTCCGTGCATCAAGCACAATAAACCAGTGTACCAGAGCAGGAGGGGTGGGGTGTGACTCGGTGGACAATTGAGAAGCGGTCAGTGTTCAGCCTTCAGCCGCAGAAGGCCGAGAAGAGAACTTGACCCTCGAAAGAATTTCCGCAACCATTCACCCAGGTTCGTCTTACAGAAATCCCTGATGAAAATAAACAAGGGGGCCTGCAATCAACTTCCTTTATCATCAAAACATGAAACCTTATCTGTGGAGTTTGATTTTCCTGTGTGCAGGCCCTGCAAATGCTGCTGGCATGTGGCAATCCTCCTTTCAGGACTGGCTTCTGACGGCTGCAATTGCAGTGGCCTGGAGTGGAATGGTGTTTGGAATTGCAGCATTGCTGACCCTCAGGTGGAAGCCACTGGGCATCTTGTTTCTGGTGCTCTACCCCATTCCCGAGTTGCAGGTCCTCCATGGTGTGCGTGACGCTCTTCCTGGAGTTGACTGGTCTTACTGGCTGGGCGTGATGTTGTCTCTGGGTTTTCCCTATCCCTGCGGCATCTGGGGTTTTGTGTGGGCCGTTCGCAGAGACAGACAGCAACGCAGAAAATTGGGCTTGCTTGCCTGAAACCGCCCAGACAGCAGGTTCAGCAAAAAGAAAACCCTGTCATTTGAACGACAGGGCTTGCAGTGTCTCAGAATGCCTGTTTCTGCCTCAGGAATTCAGGGCTTGCTTTTCACCAGAGCCTTTGAGGATCTGGATTTTCTTTGCCTTGGTTTCCTCAGAGCGTGGCAGGGTGATTTTCAGGGTGCCATTTTCAAAGACGGCTCTGGCCTGATCACTCTCGACCCGGTAAGGCAACGGAACGATGCGTTCAAAACGGCCATACTGGCGTTCTCGCAGGTAGTAGTTCTTCTGAGGGTTCTGTTGCGCCTGCTGGGGTTTGATTTCGCCGGTCAGGCGCAGGCTGTTGCCATGCACTTCGATGTTGACATCCTCTTCTTTGAAGCCTGCAAGGTTGGCTTCAATGATCAGGTTGTCTCCATCTTCGTACATGTCGAGGGCCACCAGACTGTTCTGACTGCTGAGGGTGCTGTACGGGCTCAGGAAGTCTTCGAACATTCTGTCAATGGAACTTCGCAGAGAACGCATGTCTCGCAAAGGCTCGAAACGAACCAGACTCATGGTCGGTACCTCCTTTTGTATTGAATTTTCACTGGTGAGTCATTTGATTGCTGGCTGTCCCAAATCAATCAAACGCTCACATAAGCTCAGGAGTTGAACAATAGAGATTTCCGCCTCGAGAGATCAACTCCTGAATGTCTGTATTATAGCACCTTACTTCTCTGATTTCGTAGCAAGTTTCACAAAACTTACCTGTAAAATCCACCAGCAATTTATGAAAACAAAACCTGAAATCCAGAACGGATCTGATCAATCACCAGAGGGTCAAGATCAAGTTGCACCCGGATGGTTGAAAGTCCCAGCACCTGTGCAGCATCTGCAGAATACTGCAAAGTCAGGCTTTCAGAAGTCAACTGGTGAGACACGATCCCCCCTTCAAAAGTTGCACCTGAGGTCAGCACGGTGGTGTAGGTCCGCCCTGTTTCCGCACGCTGGAGTTCAAAGGTCTGCTGGGGGTTTTCGGCATCGTCTGCGAGGGCAATCACAAAAGCATCTGAGTCTTCCAGGGCACCCACATAGCAGGCTCTGGCAATAAAGGACAGTTCACTCATGCTGATATGCTATCAACTTTATTGATGTTCGCCAAAAGAACTGCAAGTTCTTTTGGCTGAGCAAAGCGCCCAGTGCGAACCCAGCACCCGGGGAGCACGTTTTCAGGGCAAGAGAGCGAATAGAACGTTCAGGACACCCAGATGAGTTTCACTTGCCTTTTCGTGGATCAACGAGGCTGAAAGCCAAAGGCAGAAGGCACCCACAGAAATCGGTCTGAGACAGAAAACCGAACAAAGCTGTCTGATCATGGAGGCCTGTTAGAATGTGCCCATGCTTTCCCGAGACCAGTTGCTTCAGGCGGCCGAAACCTATGGCACGCCCCTCTATGTGTATGATGCCCGTGTGCTGGATGACCGCATCCAGCGTGCAGTTCAGGCTTTTCAGGGTGCAAGGATTTTCTTTGCCATGAAGGCCAACTCCAACCTGCACCTCCTGCGCCGCATGAAGGAGCAGGGTCTGGGCTTTGAAGTGGTCTCTTACGGAGAACTCCGCAAGGCACTGCATGCAGGTGTGCCTGGAGACCGCATCCTGGTCAATGGACCTGCAAAAACACCCGAGGAGTATGCCCTGGGGCAAGAGGTCGGAGCGACCTTCATCCTGGACCGTCTGGATGAGTGCCACTTTCTGAATCCAGGGGCAAAAGTGATTGTTCGGGTGAACCCTGAGCTGCACGTTTCCACCCACTCACACCTTGCCACGGGTGAGGCACACTCCAAATTCGGGGTTCCCCTCGGGCATGCGACTGAAGCACTGCAACAGGCCCGCAACGCAGGGCTCAACGTAAGGGGATTGCACCTGCACATCGGCAGTGCGATCCAGAACCCTGAAGACTTCCGTGAAGCTTTCGAGAAAGTCGCCCATCTGGCAGATGAGGTCGGGCATCTCGAAGTCCTGGATGTGGGAGGTGGATGGGGCCTGAATGCCGATCTGGAGGGCATTGCGAAAATCGCATTTGAGGCTGCACAGTCTTTCGGGGCTGAACTCTGGGTGGAGCCCGGGCGCTTTCTGGTCTCTGAAAGTGGGGTCCTGCTGACCCGGGTGGTGGGCACCAAAGAAACCGCCCGAAAATTCATCCTGCTGGATGCTGGCATGACCGAAATCCTCAGGCCCATGCTGTATGGGGCACAGCATCCTTTGCAGCCTCTCTGGGAGAGCAAACAGACCGACCACTATGACCTGGCTGGTCCTGCCTGTGAAAGTGGCGACCTGCTGGCCCGAAATGTCGAACTTCCTGTGCCAACCCGAGGGGATGTGCTTGTGCTGGAACAGGCCGGAGCCTACGGAGCAGTGATGTCCAGCACCTACCTGACCCGACCCCGACCCGCTGAAGTCATGTGGGACGGCGAATTCAGGGTCATCCGGCAAAGGGAAAACCTGGAAAGGCTCTGGGAGTTGGAACTCGCCGCAGAATCCTGAGTCAGTCCAGTTGCCTGATGTGATCCGACAGGGCCTGCCAGTGCTCGATGTTGAAGTGGGAGTCGGCCAGAGGGCTGGTGGAGGGCAAGACGAACACCTCTGCCCCCTCAAACTTTTCTGGTTGCAGACCAAAATTCAGTTTCTTCTTCTGCAGGCCTTCCTGGGCTGCTCTTTTGCTGGTGAAGGCAATGACCCTGGGCCTGTAGGTCTGGATTTTGGTCTGCAGTTCGTCCGGGGTGAAGCCTTCTGCAGGCAGCACAGAATCGATCCCTGAGTGCCTCTTGCACACATCTGTGAGCCCAATTCCGTATTGCGGAAGCTCCGGAAACTCCTGGGGTTTCATCTTTCTAGGGATGAGCCCCACCTGATGCAGCACCCTCCAGAATTTGTTCTGGGGATTGGCGTAGTAGGCTTTTGCGGCTGCGGAGGTTTTGCTGGGGGCCGTGCCACAGAACACCAGTTTCAGGCCAGGCTGCAGCACATCAGGAACAATGTATTCCTCCTGGGGCAGGTCAAAATGAGGTTCAGTCATGGTCCCACCCTAGAGCATCAGGCTGAAAAGAGCTGCCTGTGCAGTTAAAGAGGCATTAAGACGAAAGCAGGGGTTGCCCCCTGCCCTTCTTCTCAATCGTCGTCGAATCGCTCTTCCTGAAATGGATCGCCTCGCATGTGGTAGCCGTTGCGCTCCCAGAAGCCTGGCTGGTCTGCCCGCAGGAACTCGAAGCCAGACACCCACTTGGCGCTCTTCCAGAAGTAAAGGTGGGGCACCACCAGACGCAGGGGGCCACCGTGGTCTTTTTCCAGAGGCTTGCCATCGAAGGTGTGGGCCAGCAGGTTCAGGTCACGGTTGAAGTCATCCAGCAAGAGGTTGGTGGTGTAACCGCCATAGCAATGGACCATCACGGCAGTGGCCTGTGGGTCCACCTTGATGTGCTGCATCAGGGTGGGGATGCTCACCCCTGTCCAGGTGGTGTCCAGTTTGCTCCAGTGGGTCACGCAGTGGATGTCGTAGGTGTGGGTGGTCTGGGGCAGGTTCTGCAGGTCCTGCCAGGTGAACGTTGCAGGCTCAGCCATTCCGAAGACGCGCACCTCCACCTGTTCAGGTTTGAGGGTGGGCACAGGGCCGTAGGTGAGCACAGGAAAGCGTTCGGTCAGCGACTGTCCCGGAGGAACGCGCGGGTTGTTGCCCGAGGGCTTCTTGAAGAATTTACCAAGCATTCATGAACCTCCAAAGCATGAGGACCCCAGAACAGAGCTGAGGTGAGACAGATACGCACCACACCTCAAAAAAGTTCAGACAGGTCTCCTCTACAGGGTAAGCCTCCTGTGTTACTCGATACGTGCTCATGCTTACCCTGTGACAGAGGACCTGTCACGGCACTGATATATTTCGCTACAATGGAGACATAAGGTTCATTGGACACCAACGAACCTGGATTGACTTTGCCCTTGCGTCAGGCAAAGGAGGAGGTGAGCATGTACGCCAACACAACCGCAACACAAGAAATCGAAGAAGCCAAGCGGCAGGCACTGCTCAACAACATTCTGGCCACTCTGCGTGGGGAGGACAATCACCTGATCCCCTTCGAGTGGGTACGCTTCTTAAACCCGCGTGGAGAACATTATATCGGAACCCAGACCATTTTGGTAGATCAAATCATCGGCTCTGTCGACAGATACGACGAGTTCGACCAACACTTTCTGCCCCTGACCCACCACCTCGATGAGCGCTGGGTCGCCATCCGCAAAGCCCAGATTGAAGGCAAAGAACTTCCGCCCATTCAGGTGTACAAGGTCGGAGAAGGGTATTTTGTCAAAGACGGCAACCACCGGGTCAGTGTCGCCAAAAGCACCCACCAGAAGTACATCGATGCTGAAGTGATTGAACTTGATGTCAACATCACCCCCCATCCCGGTGAGTCCCTGAAAGACATGATCATCCGCTCTGAACGGGTGGAATTCTACCGGACCACCCAGCTTGATGAACTGCGCCCCAACCATGCCGAGATTGACTTCACCACACCGGGCCGTTATGACATCCTGCTGGAACACATCCGCACCCGGCAATACTACCTGGGCATCCAGGAGCAGCGGGAGGTCAGCTGGGAAGAGGCTGTGGGCTCCTGGTACGACAAACTCTACTGGCATGTGGTGCGCAACCTGCGCAAACACAATGTGCTGGGCAAGTTTCCTGGCCGCACCGAAGCGGACATCTATCTGTGGATCATGGACCACCGCTACTTCCTGACCGAACAACTGGGTCATGATGTGGGCAGTGAGTATGCCACGCTGAACTTCAAGGACCACTTCCGTCCGCACTGGTGGGAGCGCCTGGGCCAGCGGATGCAGCTCCTGCGCAAGAAGATTGTTCCTTCCCCTCAGGTTTAAATGGATGTGCCTCTCCTCCCGGATCTCACAGAAGGTCCGGGTTTTTCATGGCCGTTTCCAGCCCTGCCAGCACCCACTCCAGTCCAGACTGGATCTGCGGAACAGGTTGCCCATGCATGAGGGCCACCAGTTCCCAGTACCGGGCAACACTGGGATGGGCTGTGGTTTGCAGGTGGTTGTGCCACCACCTCAGGAACTGTGGGGTATAAGACTGGTTCAGGGCTTCTGCACAGGGCCTGGAAAAGGCCGCGATCAGGCTCTGGCCTTCTGAACTTTCTGGTGCAACGCCCTTTTCTGCGGCATCCACAGCCTGATCAAAAATGATCCCCATCTCGAAGGTGTGGGTCTGCACCGAGTCACTGTTTACAGCATGTTGCCAGAAGGGCTCCACCTGTGCCCGGATGGCCCTCTGGAAGGTGGGGTCCTGCACCAGTCGGGTGAGCTCCAGCCATGCGGACAGCTGGGCCGGAGTGGCTTCTGCTGGAAGTTCGGCTCCTGCAGTGGCCCAGAATTCAGGCCACCATTCTGGATCAACCCCCAGCCCTCCAAAAGTGGATTTGAGGTGACGGGATAGCAGGTTTTCCCTTTCCTGATGGGAGAGCCTGGCCTGCTGCATCAGTTCGGCAAATTCATGCACTGTGGTGTGCTGTTTCAGGGCAGCCTGAAGCACTGCCTGTTGCCTCACCAGGGCCTGCATCTGGACCTGCACGGTTTGCAATTGAAGCTGCACCAGGGCCTGAAAATCCGTCTGCTGCTCCAGCAGTTCCCGGATGCTCTGCAAACTGAAGTCGGCTTCCCTCAGGGTGCGAATCAGCTGCAGTCTGGGAAGGCTGTCTGCATTGAAATAGCGGTAACGGCTGTCGGCGATGTGGGCTGGAGGGAGCAAGCCTTCATCTGCATAAAACCGCAGGGTTTTGATGGGAAGGCCAGCCAGCTTTGACAGTTCACCAATGCTGTACAGCAGCTCCTCTGATTGTTGCAGTTGACTCTCCATTTACTGGAGAGTCTAGCATGAAAACAGGAGGCAACATGAACCACGCAGTGCACACTGCACCCCAGGCCACAGGCCATTTGATTTTAAAGTCCATCGAAACACCAGAACTGCAACCCCATGAAGCACAGGTCCAGGTCGAGCACATCTCGATCAATCGAGGTGAAGCCTTTGTGGCCCAGTTTGCTCCAGAAGGTCTGCAGCTGGGCTGGGATTTTTCAGGAAAAGTGGTGGAAGCCGCTGCAGATGGCAGTGGTCCAAAAGCAGGGACCCGGGTGATGGGTCTGCTGCCCATGGGGGCCTGGGCCAGATTTCTGGCGGTTCCAGCCCTGCAGCTCTGCGAAGTTCCGGAAAGCATTTCCCTGCAACAGGCCGCAGCTCTGCCCGTCGCAGGCCTGACCGCCCACTTCAGCCTGCAGAAAGCCGGAAACTTACAACAGAAGAAAGTGCTGGTCACCGGGGCGACAGGAGGCGTGGGTCATCTTGCAGTGCAACTTGCCCACCTGGGCGGAGCTGAGGTCACCGCCCAGATCCGCAATCCAGAGCAGGCCCTGTGGGTTGAGCAGCTTGGCGCAACCCATGTCCTCACAGGTGACCCTGCATCCTGGGCAGAATCCGGCCCGTTTGATGTGATTGTCGATGGCGTGGGAGGTGAGGGGTTCGCTGTCCTCCCTGCACTTCTGGCCAGAGACGGAATGTTGATCTGTTACGGTGCAAGTGCAGGCAATCCTGTTCAGCTGAACCTGATGCCATTCACCATGACTGGAGGCCTGTCCTTGCAGGGGATTGCCCTCTTTCAGGAGTTGCAGAGGGAAGATCCAGCAACAGTCCTGGCCTTCCTCATCCAGCAGGTAGCGGCAGAAAAACTGAAAGTGCGGATTGAAAAAGAGGCCAGCTGGACAGAAATGGGCTCCGTTGCAGAAGACCTTCTGGCCCGCAAGTTCTCAGGGAAGGCCATCTTGAAAGTGGAGTGATTCCAGACATCAAAAAACCCGCCCTGAATCGAGCTGGGCGGGTTTTGTTTTTGAGATCGAATCAGACTCAGCGGGCAGGACCCACAGCAAACACAGCCTGCCAGGGTTTGTAATTGCTGCTGATGGTGTCCTTGCGGGTGCCCTTGCTGTCCGTGATCGTGCGGGTCACCTGCACGTTGTATCCATCCACCGCCCAGTCCACCTGTTTGCGCTGCCCGGGGGCAAGGCTGGAATCATAAATGGTCTTTGAAGGTGGGTGAGGGGTGCGGGAAAGAACCACCGCATCGGAAACCGTGACCTTGCGCTTCACGGGAATCCCGTAGAGGTTGACGGTCAGGGTGCCTTTCTCCATGTCGGTGATGGTGCGAACCAGAATGGGGGCACCCGTATCGTTTTTCATCTTCAGGTCAACTCCAGGCTGATACACTGCTGCTTCAAAGCCCATGTGTGGAGCGTACCAGTGCACCCAGTAAGCGTGCTGGTTGCGTTCCACAATGGGCAGGCCTGCTTTGTACATGCTGCGGAAGGTGGTGGTGGACACCTGACACACTCCCCCACCCACGCCTTCCACGGTGCGGCCCCCACTGATCACCAGTGCGCCCACATAACCGTTCTCTGGAGAAATCTCACCAATGGCATCATTGAAGCTGAAAACCTGATCTGGAGCAATCACATGGCCGTCCAGTGCTGCAGCAGCCACCTTCACGTTGGTGGAGCGCTCACGGCTGGACCCCTTGAAGGTGCTGGTTCCCGTGGAGATCAGTTTCAATGCTTTGGGATCAGGCAGATCTGCAATGGTCAGTGTCGGCTCCTGCACTTTCAGGGGAACTTCCACCTGAATCATCTCGGGTTTCAGCACCATGTCGGACAGGGCCTGGGTGGCGGTTTTCTGATCAACGCTGTACCCGGTCTTCTCAGGGACGGTTTTGATCTGGCCTTTCACGAAGCGGAAACTGGCATTCTGGGCAGCCTGACCAATCAGGCCATCAAGTTTCTGCACGGCCCGCTGGATGCCTTTGGGGTCCAGTTCCAGTTTGTCCGCCCGCACCCAGAAGAGGTCAGCAACGGTGTTGACGTTCAGGGTCGTTGGGCGCTCTTTGCCTGCAGGGGTCACACCAATCACAGTGATGGGCCTCAGGACCAGATTGGCCTGATCCACCAGGGGTTTCAGGCTCTCTCTGGTGACCGCAGCACGGGTGGTCTTGATGGGGATCTCCAGGCTGGTCAGGGCAGGGTTGCTGCTGTAGGTGCTCAGGACCGAGGTCACATCGGCTGCCTGACCGGGTTTGTCCGCCTGAATCACGTATTTTCCATTCTGGTAAATGGCTTTTGCAGGCACAGGCTTGCCATCCAGCGTCCTGGACCACTGGTCCAGCTGTTTTTTCAGGACGGTGCTGTTCACAGAGACCACCCAGCTGGCGCTCTGGGTGTCTTTTTTCCAGCCAAAACGGTACTGCACTTTCTCAAAAGCCCCACGCTGCTGGCCCAGCTCAAAAGCAGATTTGGCAGTCTCCTCGTAATTGAGGTTCCAGCCCAGTTGCGTTGCTGGAACGGTGAAGGTGCGGTCTGCAAGTTTCACGGTGACCGTTGGGGCCTTCAGGGGGGCCGATTTCAGGGCCGCAATGGCCTCTGAGAAGGTCATTTCACTCAGGTCGAGGTTGCCGACCTGGATTTTTTTCTCAATTCGCTCCGAGTCCTGCATGGAGTAGGCCCACACCAGGGGTGTGGCCACCACAAAAGCGATCGGAACGATGTACATCAGGGGTCGTTTCATCCGAATCACAGTGTAACAAGACCGTATACAGTTTTTGGTAAGCAAAATCAGGTACTTGTTTAGAACAAGGACAGAAACAGTTCATGCAGTGAGCGTTTTCCAGAAAGCACCTCAGGAAGCTGGTTTTCAGCATCTTTCAGACGGCCCTGTGCCCAGTCTTCCAGCAGGCTGCGAAGCTCAAACCTGAGGCGGTGAAGCCTGCGTTCCCTTAATCCTTCTTCACCAAGGTGGTCCCGGTGGTCCTGCAGGGCCTGCAGCAACTCAGCAATACCCTCCCCTTTCTGGGCATTGGTTTTCACGGCAGGAGGCATCCAGTCGGGAGTGATGCCCAGTGTCACCGTGGCATGCAGCTCCCGCACCACCCTGTCTGCACCGGGCAGGTCACACTTGTTGACCACAAAAATGTCTGCAATCTCCATGACCCCTGCTTTGAAAGCTTGCACTGCATCCCCCTGATTCGGGGTCAGAACCAGCACAGTGTGGTCGGCAATGCTGGCGATGTCCACCTCACTCTGGCCCACCCCCACCGTCTCGATCAGGATCACATCAAAACCGAAAGCCTCCAGTGCAGAGAGCACCTGCAGGGTCTTGCTGGACACCCCTCCGAGTGCTCCACGGGACGCCAGACTGCGGATGAACACCCCACTGTCCAGCGCGTGCCTGCTCATCCGGATGCGGTCTCCGAGGATGGCTCCCCCGGTGAAAGGGCTGCTGGGATCAACAGCAATCACCGCCACCCGCAAATCAAGATTCCTCAGTTCCTGAATGATCTGGTCGGTGAGGGTGCTCTTGCCACTGCCGGGACTTCCAGTGATTCCGATCACCCGGGCTGTTCTGGGCAATTGCCGGAGTTCCTCTGGAAAATCCTCCCCGGATTCCAGCAGGGTGATGATGCGTGCGAGGGCCCTGGGATCGCCCCCCTTGAAACGTTCAATCAACATGGCTGACCCAAGATAACATTCAGAGTGGACAAGTTTACAGTGGACAGTTCACATCGCACCCAACCCTGAACTTCACTTCCCTCAAAAAAGAAAAAGCAGGACGCATCTCCTGCCTCTTCTGTCAACTGTAAACTGTGAACTGTAAACCCTACGGCACCTGCACGTCTTCGTCTTCTGGAGAGAGGTCCTCCAGATGGGCTGCATCGTTGAAGCTGAGCAGGCGTCCGCCACCAGAGTGCAACACGAAGCGGGTGATGCTGGTGTTGTCGATGGACAGTCTGGCCCACACATCCCGCAGTTCTCCACCGAGGGCAAGGCTGACCGCCACACGGACCACTCCCCCGTGGGTGACCACCATGACGCGGCCTCCCCGGTGTCGGTCCCGCAGGTCAAAGAAAGACCGGCTGACCCGTTCGTACAGGTCGGCCATGCTCTCCCCTCCGGGTCTGCGGGTGTTCCAGGGGTCCTGACCCAGGGCTTCCAGATAAGCTTTGTGCTGGACCTCTATGTCAGGGAGGTACAGGCCGCCGAGCTCACCCACGTCAATTTCACGCAGGCGGTCATCGGTCTGGATTTCAGGCTGTCCCTGCATCACAGCAGCAACCCCTCTGGCGGTGTCCATGGAACGGGTCAGGTCGCTGGAATAGATGGCATCCACCCTGACTCCCTCCAGACGGTCTGCAAGGGCCTGCACCTGCAATTTTCCGTGCTCCGATAGCGGAACATCGGTGTGGCCCTGGTAGCGGCGGATGGCATTCCAGGTGGTCTCGGCGTGACGGATCACCCAGAACTCCGTGAGTTCACTGTCCTCACGGAATCCGGTGGGTGGTGGGGGCACCCGTTTGGTCACCGGGCCACCAGTTCAATGCCCTCACCAGCGACCATTTCACCGATGCGGTAAGGGGTTTCTCCGGCTTCACGGAGCACCTGAAAGGCGAGGTCAAAGTCCGTGATGGGCACCATGAAGACGTAACCAATCCCCATGTTCAGGGCACGGTGGGCCTCAACCAGTTCGATCTGGCCGAGTTCCACAATCTTCTGGAAGAGGGCCGGGACTTCCCAGGAGCCTTCATAGATGCGGGCACCCAGACCTTCAGGGAACACACGAGGGGGGTTCTCGATCAGGCCACCCCCGGTGATGTGGGCCATGCCTTTGATGTTGACCCCGGCCTCTTTGAGGGCACGGTAGGCCAGCACATATTCCCGGTGGGGTTTGAGCAGGGCCTCGGCGTAGGTCTCACCGTTCAGGAAATCGCGGGGAACAAAAAGATCCTCGTTTTCCAGCACCTTGCGGGCCAGACTGAACCCGTTGGTGTGGAGACCCGTGCTGGGCAGGCCGATCAGCACATCCCCCTCTTCCAGGGTACTGCCATCCACGAGGTCCTTGCGGTCCAGGACACCCACAATGGTGCCCACGAGGTCCAGTTCACCTTCCAGGTACACCCCTGGCATTTCGGCGGTTTCGCCCCCGAGCAGGGCTGCCCCCACACGCTCACAGGCCAGGGCTGCACCCTGCACCACAGTGGCGACGGTCTCGGGGACGAGTTTGCCCGTGGCGACGTAATCCAGGAAGAACAAAGGGCGTGCACCCTGAACCAGAATGTCGTTCACGCAGTGGTTCACGATGTCCATGCCCAGCGTGTCAAACTTCTGGGCGGCCACCGCCACTTTGGTTTTGGTGCCCACACCGTCGGTGGAGGCGACCAGCACGGGCTCTTCCATGTCCTTGAAGTTCAGGGCAGAAAACAGCCCTCCGAATGAACCGACGCCAGCCAGCACCTGAGGGGTGTAGGTGCGCTTGACGGCGTCTTTCATCAGTTCCACAGCGCGGTTGCCAGCATCGATGTCCACACCAGCGCTCTTGTAATCTATTGACATCTCTTCCTCCAGAGAAACCACCCTGATTTCAGCATGCCGCAGGTCCTGCCTGAACGGTCTGCTCGAGGGTTTCGAGGATCAGGCCTGATCCCGAAATCAGCGGGCACTCTGGATATTCTAACCTTTAGGCTGCGGGAAACAACAGCATTGTTTATGGGGGATGGAGGGGTGTTGCAGAAGGCCGAGGGCCGAGGGCCCAGAGCCGAGGGCAGATGTAGGGACAGGTCAACGGGTCGCCCTCTAAAGGGAGAAATCCAGACCACTGCACACTTGTCTTTGATTTCAGCAGGCAGAATTCAGGGATGACGGCAATGAAACTTGCGCTGGTGACTGGGGCAAATCGCGGCATTGGGTTTGAAGTGTGCAGGCAGCTTCTGAAAAAGGGCTTTCAGGTGATTCTGACGGCCAGAACCCTGGAGAAGGCCCAGCAGGCTGTTCAGCAACTGGGCTCTGAAAAGGTGACTCCGGTGGGGCTGGAAGTGACCTCCAGTGAAAGCGTTGAGCAGCTCAGGCAGTGGCTGGAGGCCACATATGGAGGGCTGGATGTGCTGATCAACAATGCAGGCATCTACCCGGATGAAGGGCAGAGCATCCTCAGGGTCCCGGTGGACACTTTTCGGGAGGCAATGAACGTCAATGCTTTTGCAGCACTTGAACTGTCGCAGGCCCTTTTTCCCCTGCTGGAAAATCGCAGGGGTCAGGTCATCAATGTGTCGAGTGAGATGGGTGCCTGGGAGGACCTGCACCCGAGCACTTCTGCCTACAGGCTCTCGAAGCTGGCCCTCAATGGCATCACCCTGATGCTGTCAAGAGCGGGTCGGGGCAGGGTTGCGGTGAATTCTGTCTGTCCAGGGTGGGTCAGGACCGACATGGGCGGCCAGGACGCTCCTGGCACGGTGGAAGAAGGGGCAGAGGGCATCGTCTGGCTTGCCGAGCAGGTCAGGGGCACCGGGCAGTTTTACCAGCACCGCCAGATCCTTCCCTGGTGACCTCTCCCCTGTCCTGAGTGTGTTCCGCAACACCTGTGCTGCACTGCAGGTGAGGAGGATGGTCTAGAATACTTGGGTGCGCAACCTCATTGCCGAATTCATTGATCAGGTCCTTCCCCGAACCCACACCCGTCCTGAAATCCAGCATCTGTTTGACCTGATGCGGGATTACCCGGTCCGGGGAGGCAAGATGCTGCGCAGCCAGCTTCTGATGATGGTGGCCCGGGCTTTCGGGGGTCCTGCAGAGCGGGCCCTCCCTCTGGCAGCAGGTCTGGAGATGTTCCAGAACTGGGTGCTGATCCATGACGACATTGAGGACGATTCTGAAGACCGCAGAGGTCAGCCTGCCCTGCACCGGCTGCATGGGATTCCTCTGGCCCTGAACGCCGGAGATGCCCTGCACGTGTACATGTGGCAGGTGGTGCATCAGTCAGGGGTCCCTGGTGCCTTTGAGGAGTTCCTGAACACCATCCACCGCACCGCTGAAGGGCAGCATGTGGACCTGAGCTGGGTGGTGAATGGGAGCTGGGACCTCAGCGAAGCCGATTACCTGCAGATGGTGCACCTGAAGACCGCCTACTACACGGTGGTGGCCCCATTCAGGCTGGGCATGCTGGCTGCAGGCCTGACCCCTGATCCTGAGATTGAAGCGGCAGGTCTGAAACTGGGGGCAGCTTTCCAGATCCGGGACGATGTCCTGAACCTGATCGGGGACGCTGCAGATTACGGCAAGGAAATTGCTGGAGACCTGCTGGAAGGCAAACGCACCCTGGTGCTGCTGCACTGGCTTGCCCAGGCCAGCCCAGAACAGAAAGCCTTCTTTTTGAAGGTGATGTCCCTGCCCAGAGACCAGAAGCAGGCTGCGGACATCCAGCAGATCCTGCAGTGGCTCCATGATTCTGGCAGCATTCAGCATGCCCAGCACATGGCAGATGCAGAAGCTGCAGAAGGTCTGCGTCTGATCCGAAACGTGCTGTCCAGGGCCAGTGACCAGAAAACCGCAGATCAGATTCTGCACCTGCTGGAACAGCTTGCCACCCGCATGGTGTGAGGGCTGGTCATGCTCTGGACTGCAGGCGTTTCTGCCAGAAACCCCAGCCGAGAGCCTCTACCACCCGACGGGCCTGCTCCAGGGCTGCTGGTTCGATGGCCCCAAGTGAAATCTGCGCCCTGACATGGGCCATTTCAAAGGGCCGGGTGCGTGAGAACACCTTTTCAACGGTTGCCTGGGCTTTTCTGGGATGTCCCCAGCGGGTGTGGGCCTCTGCAGTGATCGCCAGGGCATAAGGGTCTGCTTCCTGACCCATCATCTCTGCCACCTTGAAGGCTTCAGCGAGGGTCACGACAGCCTGCTTGTGTTGCCCGAGGTCCAGAAGCACCTCACCCAGAATGCACACCGCACTGATGATCCCTGTGCCATTGCGCTCTTTGCGAGCCTGGTCCAGCCCCTGCTGGGTGAGGTCCAGGGCCTCTTCCAGTTCCCCCAGTTGCCAAAGGCTGCTTCCCTGATGCACCAGAGAGAGCGCTCCCTCCTGTCCCTTCAGCACCTCCAGGGCAGCGTGAGGGTGACCCTGTCGATTCAGGGCAATGGCTTTGAGCAGATCCATCTGACCTGCAGCCCGATCACAAAACATCAGGGTGAGGTCCACAAGTCCAGACTGCCACGCCTGCACGGCCTTCTCACAGGCCAGATCTGGAGGCAGGTTCTGATCAAGGTGCCGGGACAGCTCTGCATGAAGGGCATGCAGCTCAGGGAAAGTGTGGGCAAGGTCAGGCATCACTGAAGAAAAAGTATATAAGGTGCGTTGCGGACCACCAAGCAAAAAGGACAGCAGATTCACACTGCTGTCCTTTTTTGTGGCGAATCAGTAGTCGTCGCCGCGTTTGGGTTCGTCGTACTGGGAATGCAGCACGAACAGTGGGAGTCCCACAAAGAACCCGATCACGACAATCGCTGTGATGATTCCAAAAATCAGGGTGGCGTCCACAGGTGTCCTCCTAGCTCCACAGTGTAGCGGATTTGCACAGGGACAAAAACACTTGCGCGTACAGACCTGACCTCAGGAGGAGCTACGCTGCCGGTAACACAGGTCAGGTCAAACATGAAAACCATCCAGAATCAAAAATCCATGCTGCCCGAATCAAGGGCAGATGACCCAAACGCAAATTGCGTCAGCTGGCTTCCTGCAATCCCAGGAATCGCCTGAGTTCCCGCCTGGGAATCCGCAGGCCTTCCGGAGTCTCCAGGGCACTGAGGGTCCCGGAGCGAATCCAGCGTCTGACGGTGCGGTCATGACAGAAGGTGAAATCTGCCACCTCGCGCACGGTCAGGAATTTCGGAAGATGACGCAACTGGTCGTTTAAAGTCATGCGAACCTCCCCTTGCCACCAAAAAAACAGGACCGCACAAGGCGGTCCTGATTCCAAGTCACTTCGTTGTCGAGTGACGGTGAGCCGATACTGTTTAGAGCAAACGGTGGCATCTGGTTTGATTATAACCCTGAATGTCAGCAGAAAGTAAATACCTTGTTACAAAAAGCACAGCCAGGGGCCGTCAGCGGTCAGCCGTCAGCGGTCAGCCATCAGCGGTCAGCAGAAGCTCAAAGCCCTGATGCAGAGACAGCGGTTCTGAAATGTTTGGATTGCAAGAGAGGGAAGGCAGGTTTGTTGCTGCTTCCAGAACTGAAGCTTTTGCTCTGGCCAGGGTGACTGAAAGCTGACGGCTGACGGCTGACCGCTATATAGTGGTGCAATATGGATTTTTTCCTGAAAACCAGTGGCACATGGATCAACGTGGTGACGGTCCTTCTGGGCACCTTTCTGGGTGTCATTCTGGGAGGCCGCATCCCTGACCGCATGAACCGCACCCTCATGCAGGTGCTGGCCGTGACAACCCTGTACATTGCCATCGACATGGGAGGAAGTCTGGCAGGGCTCAGCATCGGAAAGCTTCCTGGCATCATTGCCGCCCTGATCTGTCTGGCCCTTGGAGCCGTGATCGGTGAGGTGCTGCAGTTGGAGGAGCATCTGGGGGGTCTGGGAGAAACCCTGAAAGAGAAATTCAAGGGCAAGGGCCGCTTTACCGAGGGCTTTGTCACTGCAAGCCTGCTGTTCTGCATCGGCCCCATGACCATCATCGGGAGCATTCAGAATGGCCTGCAGCTTGATCCCAAAACCCTGATCCTGAAGGCCACGCTGGACGGCATTGCAGCGGTGGCCCTCACCGGGGTGTATGGCATGGGGGTGGGGTTCTCTGCTGTTGTCGTTCTGGTTGTGCAGGGCATCTTCAGCCTGGCGGCAGGTGGGCTGGCCAGCGCACTTCCCAACCCCGCAACAGACCCTGGCGTGCTGCTGATCACCGGAACGGGAGGTCTGATGATCACCGGGATCAGTTTCAACCTGCTTTTCGGCAGTTTCGATTCTGCAAACCGGGTGCGTGTGGGCTCTTTCCTGCCCGCTCTGGTGCTGGCCCCGCTGCTCGTCTGGCTGATGAACCTGCTGAAATGATGTTGCAAGTTCACAGTCTCCTGGCACTTTGCGCTGTGAACTGTACACTGTTCACTGTAAACTCCTGAGATCGCCCACGTTCCATGATTCCGGGGCAAACTCCAAAACACAACAACTGAGGTGACGTGTGCAAATTCTGGTTCTGCTGCTTTCCTACCTGTTCGGAAGCATTCCGATTGGCCTCCTGATTGCCCGGCTTTACAACATCGACATCACCAAGGTGGGGTCCGGGAACATCGGGGCCACCAACATCCAGCGCAACCTGGGGTGGGGTCCGGCCCTTGTGGTGCTGGCCTTTGACATCTTCAAAGGGGGCATTGTCCTGTATCTGGCAAAAATGCTGGGCATGTCGGATTTCTATCTGGCTGCCTGTGCCCTGGCTGCCGTGCTGGGACACAATTACAGCATCTTTCTGAAGTTCAAAGGTGGGAAAGGGGTCGCCACATCCATTGGCACCCTGCTGGTGATGAATCCCCTGATTGGACTGGGTACGGTGGTGATTGCTGTGGGCATCATGTACCTGACCCGCTTTGTCTCGGCTGGCAGCATGATGGGAGGCATAGCTGCAGTGCTCTTGCTGCTGTACCACGGTGATCCGCTGTGGCAGGTGGTCACCGCCACCGGTCTGGCCCTGCTGATCCTGTGGACCCACCGGGACAACTTCCAGCGTCTGCAGGCAGGCACCGAGCGCCGACTGGGATCTCCGAAGGAAGCGAAAAAATAACAGATGAGACAGGTTTATGGCCAGTTGCAATCCCTCTATGCCCTGTGCATTGCCCCCCACCCGGACGATGCAGAAATCGGGGCTGGAGGCACCCTGATCCGCCTTGCTGAAGCAGACAAAGCTGTTGGGATTCTGGAACTGTCTCTGGGCGAGATGGGCACCCTCGGCACCCCCGAAGAGCGCCTCCAGGAAGCCAAGAACGCCGCTGAAATCATGGGGCTGGCCTGGAGGGGAAACCTGGAATTCCCGGATGGTGGAATCAGGGCAGAGAGAGATCAGGTCCTGAAACTCGCCCGGGTGTTGCGTCAGGTCAGGCCTGAAGTGCTGTTCATCCCCCATCCGCTGGACAGGCATCCTGACCATGTGGGCAGCCACCAGCTCTGCAAAGAAGCTGTGCATGTCGCAGGTTTGCGCAAAGCAGACCTGAAAGAATCACCCCACAAAGTCAGACGGGTTTTGCTCTATCAGGGAAATTTCCCCATGGAGGCAAGTGTTCTGGTGGACACCAGCAACGTGCAGGAGAAGTGGGAAAAGTGTGTGATGGCCCACACCAGCCAGTTCACCGGGCCTGCCATTTCAGAAACGGTTTCTCCTGAGGTGGTGGACCGCCGCCGGGCACGCAACATGTACTGGGGCACGTTTGCAGGGGTGAAATACGCTGAGGCATTTGCCAGCGAAACCCCTCTGCTTCTGGACCCCACCACACTTTGATTGCGCCCATTGATCGACGCTGTGCATTTCGAAACAACACACCGGACCTTGGAAGTCCGGTGATTTTTCTGGCAGTTTTGCAGCCTACAATAAAAGCATGAAGCGTGTGGCACAGTACGCACTGGCAGGATTGCTGCTGGTCTCAAGCACCCCTGTGAGGATTCCCAGTCCCCAGGAGAACCCTGATGGGGCCGCTGCAGCCCTCCCCTACCCTGAACATTACCGGGAGACCATGACCCTGTACGCGGTGGTGGACCGCCCGGATGGCATGGTGCGCAAGCTGTACGTGAGCCAGAGTGCCCTGAAAGCGGTGCAAAGCAAACAGCCATACCCCACTTCTGGAGACGCCCTGTATGTGATCGAGAACTACAGGGCGCAAAGTGCCAACCAGAAATACCTGCTGGATGCTCAGCGCCACATGGTTCCGAAAGACATCCCGGAAACCATCCATGTGATGCAGCGCCGGGCCAACAAAGCAGGAGCGATGGACAACTGGAATGTCCAGAGTTTCTTTTACAACACAGGAGAAATTGAGGGGCGGGCCAACCTGTTCGAGTGCTGGGCCTGTCATGTTTCGGCAGAGAAGCGTGAATTTGTGTTCTCCAGACCCGTCCTGCAGAGGTTTCTGGCTTCAGGGCAGGTGCAGCGCTGGGACTGTCCAAAAATCAACCGTCAACTGTGTGACCAGCATTTGGACCCGCCCTGAAGGCAGGGTATAAGATGGTGGGGTGAAACACAAAATACTTCTCACCTCACTGCTTTTGGCTTCAGGCCTCACCCTGGCTGCCCCACTGAACCGTTATGTTCCAGAAACCGCTCTCGCCGAATTCGAAATGAATGGGCTGAGGCAGATCAAACCCCAGATCAATACCCTGATTGATCTGGAAAGCACCCTGCTGGATGCTGGCCTGCAATACGACGAGGCCAGTCTGGTGCAGAACCTGCTCTGGGGAGGCCTTGGCCTGGAAGCCAATCTGTCCGTGCACACCGTGAGAAACGATGTGGAGGTTCTGGCCGTGACCCGTGTGGACAAAGGCTCCCAGAGGCTCGTCCAGAAGTTCCTTGCGGATGCCTCCAAAGGGGGCAAAAAGCCCGTCAAGCTGCGCGAAGGCCGCTTTGTGTTCTTCCAGCAAGATGATTTCTATTTTGGGTTCCAGGATGGCCTTGCCTACGCCAGCTCACATCCCCAGGTGCTGCGTGAATTCTTCAAACGCCTGCAGAACAGCAAACTGCCAGGACTCTCCAGCCAGCAGAGTTTCCAGAGCACCATGTCTGAAGATGGAGGCAACTTCAAAGCCTTCGTGAACATGAAACTCCTGATGTCCCTGGTGCTCAAAGAAGTTCCAAAGTCTGATCTGGACACCCTCCCACAGGTCATCAACACCCTGAAGAGTCTGCAGGGCGTCAGCATGTCCGCGAAATTCACAAAATCAGGGATGGAAGGAAGCAGCATCATCAGCTTCCAGAACCTGTCTCCTGAGCTGCAGGGTCTGCTCTCTTACGCCAAAACAGACTTCAATGCCAACCACCTGATCACGAAGGATGTGCAGGGCTATGCCGTCAGTGCAGTCAATGCCCAGGGCTGGCTGGATTACCTGGTGGGTCTGGTCCCTGAGCTGGAAGCCGAATTGCCCGAGAGCTTTGATCGCTTTAAGGCGCAACTCGGAAATGAAATTGTGGCAATCTACCCTGCTCCAGTCGCAGGCAAAACCCTCTCCACCCTGAGCGGAGCGAATGTACTGTTTGGTCTGGAAGTGGCTGATCCAGTTGCTGCACAGGCCATGCTGGACGAACTGGTGCAGGCCCTTGAAGATGCACAGAGCAAACCAGGCGCCGACGTGGAACCCGCCGTGGATGATGGGATGACCGAAGAAGAAATGGATGCCCCTGAGCCAGAACTGTCAGATGAAGAGATGCTGGATCAACCTGTGGACCCTGATCCCATGATGGCTGGAGCACCGGACAAACCCGAATTCCAGGTTCAAAAACTGGATGGAGGCGTCACCTGCCTGGATTTCTCACAGGGCAGTGACACCGCCACCATGGGTGAACTGGCCGCCCTTCAGGGCATGCTGGGAGACAGCATGAAAGTCTGCTTCAAGATTCACCAGAATTTCCTGATGATCGGTCTGGGAGCAGATGCCCTGAATGACCTCCCAACCGCTGAACAGGCCCTCAGTCCCTCCAGACAGCAGACCCTCTTTGGGAACCGTGCCCTGACAGGTTTCCAGTGGGTTGGAGGAGACTACTACAAAAACTACGCCAGTCAGCTTCGACTTGGCGGCGTGATGCTGGGGTCCTTTGCGAAAGACAGTGCAGAGAAAGAAATCATGGGCTTTGCCACCTCTCTGGTGTCCGGTCTGGCCAACCTTGCAGACCGCATTGAGGAAAGTGTCAGCGTGTCCTACTTCGACAAAAACCGTGTGATCAGCAAGAGCACCACAAAGATCAAGTGGTGAGCTGACCCCACCACAAAACAAAAGACACCCCCGTGACCTGAGGAGGAGGGAAAAGGGTCACGGGGGATGTGTTTTCAGTGTACGGGTGCCCCATAAGAACCCTGTGATGCCTGCATGAAAAGCCCTGTCACCACCTGAGCTGTAACAGGGGCCAGCAACACCCCATTGCGGTGATGGCCAGTGGCGACCAGCACATTTCGCAGTGTGGGATGGGGTCCAACAAAAGGCTCTGACCTGTAGGGGCGCAACCCCACCTTGTGATCCAGCACACGGGACTGCACAGATGCCGGACGGTGCTGGTGCGCATAGGCAAGCAGGGTCTTCCTGGCTCCCCGTGTTGGGGTCACGTCCCAGGTCTCGATGTCCGTGGCCCCGACAAAAGTGCTGCCTCCCCGGGGCACCAGATAGCCTCTGCCCTTGTACAGGGCGTGGTCCACGTGCTGGCCTTCCAGCAGCAGGGCCTGACCCTGTCTGGCCTGGACCTCCACTCCGAACCTGGAGGTCCAGGCACCGCAGGCCAGCACCACCTGATCTGACTGCATGCTGCCTGCAGTGGTCTTGAGGGTGACGTTCCGTTCGTCGACGTGCAAGGTTGTCACCTCTGCAGGGGTCACTGGACAGAGCAGGTGAAGGGCACGCAAAACCTGTTCAGGGTCCACACTGCCCTCTTCAGGGAAAAAAGCCATGCCATGTGGATGGTCAGGATGGTCTTGCTGCCACTGGCCTGAGGTGCGGTGCTGCTGTGCTTCCTGCATGCTCATGGCTGCATGGCCGAGCCCGGGAATGTACCCCACATCCACACCCAGCTTCTCAAAACGCTGGAGCCATTCCTGCCACAACTTCAGAGAAACCTGTGCCTGCACGCGCCATGAGGAGGGAATGGACCGGGCTTCACTGGTGGGGGCCAGCATCCCCCCACTGGCCCGGGTGGCCTGCCCTGCAAAACCTGCATCCAGCAGGGTAACTTCTGCACCCACATCCCTGAGCTTGGCGGCAATCATGCTGCCCATGATGCCTGCCCCAACCACAATCACTTTCTGGTCTCTTTTCAAAAGTCTCTCCTTGCCCACCATCAGACTGGAACTTCAGGATCTGCAAGCCGCACGACACCCTGCACAGGACTGCTGGGACTGGCGTGTTCCCGCACAGGCATGCGTCCGGCAAGGTGGGCTTCTCTTCCGGCCTTCACCGCATCCCGGAAGGCTGCAGCCATCCGCACAGGGTCTCTGGCTTCGGCAATGGCGGTGTTCACCAGCACACTGCTTGCCCCCATCTCCATGGCCTGGGCCGCCTCTGAAGGAACCCCCAGACCTGCATCCACCACCACCGGAGCCGTGACGGTTTTCAGGATGACCTCAATGCTGGCCCTGTTCTGAATGCCCTGTCCCGAACCGATGGGAGAACCCAGAGGCATCACCGTTGCGCAACCAACCTCCTGCAACTTCTTTGCCAGCACCGGATCGGCAGGCGTGTAAGGAAGCACCACAAAACCCTCCTCACAGAGCAGTTTCGCTGCCTCAAAAGTGCCAATGGGGTCTGGCATCAGGAACTGTGCATCTGGAATGACCTCCAGCTTGACCCAGTTCGTTCCGGTCAGGGCACGGGCCAGACGGGCCACCCGCACAGCCTCTTCAGCCGTTCTGCACCCTGCTGTGTTGGGCAGAAGCTGGTATCTGGACAGGTCAATCTCATCCAGAATCCCCACATGCCCCGCAGCACCGATCTCCACCCTGCGAATGGAAACCGTGACGATCTGGGTTCCAGAAGCCTCCAGGGCGTCTTTCATCACCTCAAAATCCTGGTATTTCCCGGTCCCGAGCATCAGTCGGGAAGTGAACTGCTGTCCTGCAATGGTCAGTTGATCCATGTCAAACCTCTTTTCAACAGGTGTTCTGGTGTTCTGGACCCCATCCACCACCCACCTCCCCTCGTCAAGAAGGAGCGAAGGGGTGACGAAGTCCACCCCAGGCGGGTGGGGTCTATCCCCCTTGCATCGCTTTCACAATCTCGATCACGTCGTCAGGCTGCAAAACCACATCCTCAAGCTGCCCGGCGGGGTAAATCTGGTCATTGACCATCACAGCCACCCGCTCCTTTGCAATCCCGAACTGGTTCAGCAGTCCGAACAGGGTCAGGCCTTCCTGATGGGTGTGGTCCTGTCCATTAACCTGCATGGACAAGCTCCAGGGATTTGCAGAACCCACGGGCTGCCTGCTCCGGGTCAGGGGCATTCAGGAGCGCCCGCACCACCGCCACCCGCTGTACACCGGCCATCACCAGTTCGGTGATGTTGTCAAGGTTGACGTTTCCGATGGCGTAAAACGGAAGTGGGATTTTCTGCTGCACGGCCCAGCGGGCGTACTCCAATCCCACGGCTTTACGACCTGCCTTGGTGGGGGTCTCCCAGATGGGGCCTACCGCAAAGTAGTGGGCACCCTCTTTCACAGCATGAAGGGCCTGTTCCGGGGCGTGGGTGGACCGTCCAATCAGCAACCCCGGGGCAAACTGACGGGCAAAGGCTGGAGGCAGGTCCTGCTGCCCGAGGTGGACCCCATCTGCCCGAACGGTGAGCGCCACATCCACCCGGTCATTCACAAAAAAGGTGGCCCTGTATTTGCGGGTCAGGTCCCTGAGCTGCTCTCCAAGTGCAATCTGGCTTCGCACTTCGGACTGCTTGGCCCGGAGTTGCAGCACGCCCACCCCGCCCTTGAGGGCCGCTTCGCAGCGTTCCAGATACTCTTTTTCCGACATTTCTGGAGTGAAATTTGCCACCAGATACAGGTTGGGGTTCGGTTTGTGGGTCATGTGGGTTGCTCCACTCCAGCGGCTTCAAGGTAGATGTTGAGGCCCTTTTCCTGGAACTCCTCTGATTTTTCCTGCATTCCCCGTCTGATGTCTTCAGTGAGTTTCATTGAGCAGAAGTGGGGGCCACACATGGAGCAGAAGTGGGCGGTCTTGGCGGCCTCTGCAGGCAAGGTGGCATCATGGAAGCTTCTGGCCCGCTCAGGGTCCAGAGACAGGTTGAACTGGTCCTCCCAGCGGAACTCAAACCGCGCTTTTGAGAGGGCATTGTCCCGGATCTGTGCACCGGGGAAGCCTTTGGCAAGATCCGCAGCATGGGCAGCAATCTTGTAGGTGATCACGCCTTCCCGCACGTCGTTCTTGTCGGGAAGGCCCAGGTGTTCTTTGGGGGTCACATAGCAGAGCATGGCTGTGCCATACCACCCGATCTGCGCCGCTCCTATGGCCGAGGTGATGTGGTCGTAACCCGGTGCAATGTCAGTGGTCAGGGGTCCCAGTGTGTAAAAAGGAGCCTCAAAGCAGTGTTTCAGTTGCTCGTCCATGTTCTCTTTGATGAGCTGCATCGGGACGTGACCGGGACCCTCGATCATGGTCTGCACGTCGTGCTTCCAGGCGATGCGGGTCAGTTCACCCAGGGTGTGCAGTTCTGCAAACTGGGCTGCATCGTTGGCATCTTCCAGAGATCCGGGCCTCAGGCCATCTCCCAGGCTGAAACTCACATCGTAAGCCTGCATGATCTCGCAGATCTCTGCAAAGTGGGTGTACAGGAAGCTTTCCTGGTGGTGGGCCAGGCACCATTTCGCCATGATGGAGCCCCCTCTGGACACAATCCCGGTGCGGCGTCTGGCGGTGAGGGGAATGTACCTCAGCAGGACTCCTGCGTGAATGGTGAAGTAATCCACGCCCTGCTCTGCCTGCTCGATCAGGGTGTCCCGGTAGATCTCCCAGGTCAGTTCTTCGGCCTTGCCCCCAACTTTTTCGAGGGCCTGATAGATGGGTACAGTCCCCACCGGAACAGGGCTGTTGCGGATGATCCACTCGCGGGTCTGGTGGATGTTTTTGCCCGTCGAGAGGTCCATGATGGTGTCTGCGCCCCACCTGGTGGCCCACACCATCTTCTCGATTTCCTCTTCAATGGAACTCGAAACCGCACTGTTGCCGATGTTGGCATTGATCTTCACCCGAAAGTTGCGCCCAATGACCATGGGTTCAAGTTCGGTGTGGTTGATGTTTGCGGGAATGATGGCCCGACCCTTTGCAATCTCAGAACGCACAAACTCAGGGGTGATCTCCCGGGGGATGTTAGCGCCAAAGCCCTGTCCTGCATGTTGCTGAATGTACTCCTGCATGCCCTCCAGACGCTCCTGCTCTCGGATCGCCACATACTCCATCTCGGGAGTGATGATGCCTCTCCTGGCGTAATGCATCTGGGTCACGTTGTGCCCGCTTCTGGCCCGCAGGGGTCTGGGGATGTTCGGGAAGGTCTGACTGTCCTGCAGCAGGTTCCGGGTGAATTCCGAGGAGAAATCAGGAAGCTCTTCAACATCTCCCCTGCCCAGCACCCAGTTTCTGCGGGTCTGGGAAAGTCCAGTGTAAACATCCACCGTCTGGTCAGGATCGGTGTAGGGACCGCTTGTGTCATACACCCACACATCCGGGTTGGGTGTTTTGCGGGTCACACCATTCCACACTTCCAGGGTGGCGTGCTGTTCAATGACGCGAAAAGGCACTTTCAGTTCAGGATAAAGGATTCCCGAAACATGTTTTTTTCGGCTGGCCGGAAAAGGCCGGGTGGTGATGGTCTGCATGAAACCTCCAGAAAAATGCAATACAGGGCTCACCTGATCCCGGTGGATCAGGGCAGGGCAATGGGAGTTTTAGGTGCTTCTTCAGGTCATCAATGCAGCCTGATCCCCTCCTTCAAAGGGACCATGCGAACACATGAATTGTGGGGGTGATGGTGTGTGCTGGTCACGTTTCCTCCGCTGGTTTTAACCAGATCAGGTTCCACGGGTTGAGCTTCTGCTCTCTCAGCCTCTGTGACAGTAGGCACCCCGAGTGACATTTACAGGTGTAGCAAGAAAACCCCGGCAAAGTCAATGGAGAAACACTTACCCTGAGCAAGATGAGCAGCTGCGACCTCAAAGATTTCACCGATGGTCAGGCCTTTTTCAGGGCTTTATGGTGGGGGTATGCCTGATGAACTTGAGCTGATCCGTCGTCATGCCCATCTGGACTCCAGAAACATCCAGCTGTTTCCTGGAAGGCTTCCAGAAGGTTTTCCCCTGAAGCTTGCCGGAGTTGCAGAACACCTGATCGGTTCAGTGGAACAGAACCGTGGGGGGAGCAGACATCTGGTGCATGTGCACTGGAACGATGGTCGCCCCATCGAGGTGGTCCAGAAAACTTTTGAAGCCCTGCTGCAGGATGCAGGTTTTTCTGTTGCAAAACGCCTGCCTCCACATGAAAAAGCCGGTTTTCTTCCTCCCCGGACTGCGAGCTTCACCTCTGAACAGAACACTTACGAGATGGCCTGGTTTGACCGGGGAGAAGAAGAGGTTCTGCTGGACATCCGGCAGGGGAAAGTCAGTCTGGTGTGGGGTTCCACCACCCTGCGACCCCAACGACAGGTTTCTCCCATCATGCAGGAGGCACCGCGTCTGGAGCCTCCAGAATCTTTGCTGGTGATGCCTTCTTTTGCCGCCCACAGCAACATCCACCTGATCTCTGAAGCAGAGATGGTGGGGGCCATGCCGATGTCAGAGGTGGCTCAGCATTACAGGCTGCAAATGCACGCACAGGGATGGAGGCTGCAACATCAGATGAACCATCCAGATGAGGTTTTCGAGAGTTACCAGAAAATCAGGGAAGGCAAACCATTCAATGCCCTGCTGCGCTACCTTTCCTCGAATTCAAACATTCTTGGACTGCTGCAGGTGCGCAAAACCGGATTTCAGGAGGGGGTGGGAATTTACACCATCAGCACCTGAGGGCCATGACCTTATAGAATCTGAATCCATGACGAAAGTGGTGCTTTCCATTGCAGGTTCGGACCCCAGCGGAGGGGCAGGCATCCAGGCCGACCTGAAGACGCTTCATGCCCATGGTGTTTATGGCCTGACGGTTCCCACCCTGATCACCGTGCAGAACACCCTGGGCGTGCAGGCCGTCCATCCGTTGCCTGCTGAACTGGTGCAGCATCAGATTCAGGTTTTGCTGGACGATTTCGAGGTTGAAGCCATCAAAATTGGGGCTCTTGGGAACAGGGCCATCATTGAGGCGGTACATGAGGTTTTGCAGGCTTTGAATGTGCCTGTGGTGCTTGATCCTGTGCTGGTTTCAACCAGTGGCAAGTCCCTGCTGGAGGATGCCGCCATCTCTGCATTGCAGAAATGGCTATTTCCCCTGTGTACGCTGATCACACCCAACCTTCCTGAACTTCAAGTGCTTTATCGGGGAAAAGTCCCTACAGAAGGGAACTTTCTGGTCAAAGGAGGCCATGGGAACGGGACCGTACTGACCGACACTCTATGGATGGCAGGGGAACGGGTCGTTGAATTTCATGCAGAGAGACAGAGCACCCGCAATCTGCATGGCACAGGGTGCACCCTTTCCAGCAGCATTGCTGCTCACCTCACATCTGGTTTTTCTCTTCCAGAGGCGGTCCGACAGGCCCATGCTTACTTGCAGGGAGCCATCCGTCATGCACCTGATCTGGGTCAGGGTTCAGGTGGACTCAACCATTTCTGGCAACAAAATGGTGCTGCTTTTGCTGAAATGGACTCCAGCTTGTGTTCAGGTCAGTCTCATTGAATTTCTGTGCACAATATGATGAAAACATATAGATTTGACTTGGACAGGACATGCATCGGGGTCCAGCACTCACAAAATCAGTCTTCTCTTGAAAACATCCGGTGATTCTCAGACATCAACCTCTCACATTTTTGTCTTAAGACAGCCTTTAGAGTCTTTTACGGGAAAGCCCTTAGGCCAAAAATGTGATGATTCCCTGACCCAAAACAGAGTAAGCTAACCTTGGGGCGCAAAGAGGACATGCATAACCGATCCTGACCCATTGACCACTCACCACCCCACACATCCTCCGGGGAATCCCAGACACAACTCTATTTTCATCAGACCATCCAGTGCGCGATTATCGCGCCCCTTTTTTTTATGGCAGCCCTGCTTGCAGGTCATGGTTAAAGCAGAAGGCAGAAAGCAGAAGGCATATCTGCTTAAGCTTTTGCTGGGTTTGGCCTTCTGCCTTCTGCTGCGACATTCTCCCCTGAAACCTGACCACGCCTCACCCGTCAACAAATAATTATTCAAAAACCACAAAAATTATGTATAATCATTAACCTATGACGAAGTTCCCTCCGCTCCTCACTGGCAGAGATTTCCTGAGCAATCTGGACATTACGCCTGAAGAATACCGCGCCATCATGGACACCGCCCATGCCATGAAGCGCGGCGAATTTAAAGGTCTCAAGCCCCTCGACGGCCAGACCCTTGCCCTCATTTTCGAAAAAGCGTCCCTGCGCACAAGGACCACTTTTGATGTGGCCATGTACCAGCTTGGGGGGCATTCCATCACCCTCAGCAACAATGAGATTGGCCTGGGAACCCGGGAACGCATCAGTGATGTGGCCAAGAACCTGGAGCGCTGGGTGGATGGAGTGATGGCCCGTGTTTACCTGCAAAGCACCCTGATTGAACTGGCCGAGCACTCCACCATTCCTGTGATCAACGGCCTGTCGGATTTCCTGCACCCTGTGCAACTGCTGGCCGATTACCAGACCATTGAGGAGAACTTCGGTCAGGAGAACCTCTCTGGCCTGAAAGTCACCTACCTTGGTGACGGGAACAACCTGGCCAACAGCCACATCCACATGGGCATTCTCACCGGAGCCCACGTGACGGTGTGCACCCCTGTCGGCTATGAACCCAATGGTGGCGTGCTGCTGGATGCCATCAAGGCCGGAGCCAACATCACCCTGACCCACAGCATCGATGAGGCTCTGGAGGGCACCGATGTGCTGTACACCGACGTGTGGATCTCGATGGGCCAGGAGGCCGAAGCCGAGCGCAAGCGGCAGGCTTTTGCTGGTTTCTGTGTGGATGCGGCCATGCTGGAAAGAATCAAACCCGATGGCGTTTTCCTGCACTGCCTCCCTGCCCACTACGGCGAGGAAGTGGTTCCTGAGGCCACCGAGCACCGCAAATCGAAGGTGTTCGATCAGGCTGAGAACCGCCTGCACGCCCAGAAAGCCCTGCTCTACCACGTGATGGGTGGGCAGAACGTCCGCTGGTAACAGCAAAAAGCGCAGGTCTGCAGGAACACATGTATAGGGGCGGGCCACAAACCTGCCCCTCTCCCATGATGGAATGAACACAGGAGAAGACCATGGGCAAACCCCGAGTATTTATTGATGGTGAGGCCGGAACCACTGGCCTGCAAATCCGGTCCAGGCTGGAAGGGCGCACCGACCTTGAACTGGTCAGCATCGATCCCGCCCTGCGCAAAGACCAGAACGAACGCAGACGGCTGATCAACAGTGCAGATGTGGTGGTCCTTTGCCTCCCCGACGAGGCCTCAAAAGAAGCTGTGGGCATGCTGGAGAACGACACCACCCGTGTGCTGGATGCCAGCACCGCTTACCGGGTGGCTGAGGGCTGGACTTACGGCTTTCCCGAAATGACCCCCTCTCAAAAAGATGAGATTCGCAATGCACGCTTCGTCTCCAATCCAGGGTGTTACTCCACCGGAATGATCGCCCTGGTGCGGCCTCTGGTGGATGCGGGCATCCTGCCTGCCAATGCCGCTCTGAGTGTCCAGGGATTCAGTGGGTACAGTGGGGGTGGCCGCCAGCTGGTGGACGCCATGGAAAACCGGGGCGGGACCCACCCTCTTGCCGGAAAGTTCAAGTCCTATGCCCTGGGCCTGGCCCACAAGCACGTGCCAGAAATGAAGAAGTACGGTGCCCTGCAAACGGCTCCTCTTTTCACCCCCTCTGTGGGAGCCTGGAGGCAGGGCATGCTGGTGCAGATTCCGCTCCATCTGAGCACCCTTCCAGAAGGCACCACTGGTGAAAAAATTCATGCAGCTCTGGCAAATCATTACGCAGGCCAGCGGTTCATCGAGGTGATGCCTTTTGAGCATGGCAAGCCTGCAGAACCCCAGCTTGATCCCCAGGACCTCAATGACACCAACCGCCTGCAGGTTTTTGTTTTTGAGAATGCTTCCCTGGGTCACGTGCTGCTGGTGGCCAGACTGGACAACCTCGGAAAAGGTGCATCAGGTGCTGCTGCACAGAACCTGGACGTGATGCTGGGTCTGGAAGGCGATCATGACTACAGTGTCCCCTCCGACCTGGTATGAATTTGGCAAGAAGAACCTTCTAGAATGAAGTCAGACGTGCATGAGTGACCTGATCGAACATTTCTTTCTGTTCAGCCCCCCTGCAGCGCAGCCAGAGGCAGGCCTCAGGCTGTCAGGTGACCATGCCACACTGCACATCCCGCCGGTATCTTCTTTCACAGAGCTTGTTCAGGTGTATGGAGAGGGCCTGGGGCAGGAGGGTTACTTTGGCAACAGCCTGGATTCTTTTCAGGATTGCCTGAAAGACTCCAAAAGCTTCTGGAGCATCCAACCTGCAACCCTCGAAGTGGTGCACCAGGCGCTTCCCAACCTGCCTGAGAGCCATCTGGAAGCCTATATTTCCATGCTGATCCAGATGGTCATCCGGTACAGCACCCATGCCCAGCACAATGAACAACTCGACCCGCAACAGCTCAGGGAGGAGTTGCGCCAGAATTTTCCCAGCATGTCAGAAGCCCAGGTGGAGTTTTACATTTCTCCCATCCCCACCACCACCTTCAGGGTGCATTTTCCTGCGCACACCAGAGGGGTGCTGCAGCAGGTTCTGGAAGGCCTGCAGCATGACGTGCAGCATGAACTGACCTACTGGAAAAGCAAGGGGTTCACTTTGCCCTCCCGATTCACCGATTGATCCACAGCCCAGAGGCTCAGGCTTCTGAAGCTGCATATCCATTTCTCCGACCCGGTGCTTTTCAGACACCGGGCCCCAGCAAGGAGCATGCATGACCTTAGCGTTTCAACCCAGAGGGTTCAAAGTCTGTGCCCGCAACATTGGCATCAAACAGGGACTGCTGGATTTCACCGTCATTGCCTCAGAGGTTCCGGCTTCTGGTGCAGCCGTGTTCACCCAGAGTGCCTTTTGTGGCAGCCCCATCATCGTGGGCCGCGAGCATGTGAAAGACGGCGTTCTGCAGGCTTTCGTGATCAACAGTGGCAACAGCAACGTCGCCACCGGAGAGCAGGGCATCCAGAATGCCCGCGAAATTGTGCGTCTGGTCGCTGATGAACTTGGCATCAAACCTGAAGACATCCTGCCCTCCTCCACCGGGGTGATTGGCCGTCAATTGCCGATGGACATCATCCGTGCAGGGATTCAGGGCGTCGGACGGGACCTGAAAGACGGGCATCTGGAAGATGCTGCCGTGGCCATCATGACCACCGACACCCGCCCGAAAGTCCGTTCTGCACAAATCGGGGACGCGGTTCTGGTGGGCATGGCCAAAGGCAGCGGCATGATCGAGCCCAACATGGCGACCATGCTTTCCTATTTCGTGACCGACGCAAAAATTGACCCTGAGACCCTGCAGTCCCTGCTGCGGGATGTGGTGAACCTCTCGTTCAACATGGTCAGTGTGGACACCGACACCTCCACTTCAGACACGGTGGCCATGATGGCCAACGGCCTTGCTGGAGAGGTGGATCTGGAGGAGTTCCGGAGGGTGTTCACCGCAATGGCCATCGAACTCGCGCAGGACATCGCCCGTGATGGTGAAGGGGCCACCAAACTGATCGAGGTGCGGGTCAAGGGTGCAAACTCCTTCCGTGACGCCAAAGCCCTCGCCAAGAGCATTGTGAACAGTCCCCTGGTCAAGACCGCCATCTTCGGCACCGACCCCAACTGGGGACGCATTGCCATGGCCCTGGGCAAGGTGGACACCCAGGACACCCGCATTGATCCCTATCAGGTGCAGATCTCCTTTGGGGACCTGATGGTCTATGACAAAGGAAACTCTGATGCGGGTCAACTTGATGCCCTGACCCGATACCTGCAAGGCACCGACATCCTGATTGACGTGCACCTGAATCTCGGTTCGCACGAGGCCACCGTGTGGGGCTGCGATCTCACCTATGACTATGTGAAAATCAACGGTGAATACACCACCTGAGCAGCCTGACAAAGACAACCCAGAGGAGCATTCCTCTGGGTCTTGTTTTGCTTTTTGACTGTTGTCAGTGGATGGGAGCTGGAGAAATCTGGATCAGTTCTTCCTCGCTGTGCTCCCGCTCAGAACTTGGCAGGGCAGCGAGGGGTTTGAAGGTGCGGTTGCCCAGCAATTTCTTGCCCAGCATGACCAGACCAAGCCCGAGGGCGGTGACCAGCAGCAGTTTCATGGTTTACCTCCTTGATGGTTTTTTCAGGAACGTCTGCGCATGAACAGCAGGGCGAAGATCCCCAGCACGACGGCCAGCAGGATCAGGTTGCGGCTGCGGTCCTCCTGCAGGTTCTTCCAGACTGTGCTGTCCTGGGCCTTGGCCGCGAACTCCTTCACATCCGAGGCCACCTGATCGGCTTTGACTTTGGCGTCTTCCACCACGCGGATGACCGGTTCACGGATGTTGTCGAAATCGGGCTCGTGGAATTCCTTCCTGGCCTTTTCGCTGATTTCTTCAACTTTTTCACGGACGGTTTCGGCAACCTGGGTCACCCGCTCACTGATTTTTTCACTGAAGTTGTCTTTGTTGTGGGCAGTCATGGAATCCTCCTGGTTTCAGTTCACTCTGAATGCATCTTTCATGCTGTAGGGAATGCTGGTATTTGCAAAAATGGGCTCAAAAAGCTCAAAACCCCAGGCAAGACCTGGGGTGAAAAAGCGGGTTTCTTATGCCATCATTTTGCGGCGACGGACGAGGAAGAATGCACCCAGACCCAGTGCGGTGAGCAGCAGCATGTTGCGTCCTGAGGCCATCTTGCCCACAGGTTGCATCATTTTTTTCATGCGCTCATTGGCTTTGGCTTCTGAAACTTTGGATTTCAGGTCATCCACTTTGGCTTTGACGCTCTCACTGGTTTTTTCGATGAAGCTGGGAGCAGTTTCGGCTTTGACTTCGTGAATGCCAGAGCGGACTTTGTCAGCAGCCTGATTGATGCGATCTTTGGTCATTTCCACTGCATTGGAAAAACGTTCTTTTAATGGGGTTTGTTGGCTCATGGTGGCCTCCTTGAGCGTATTAAAGCACCTGCAGCAATTGGAAGTCTGATAGTGCACTTAAATGCGGTTTAGGCATTCTTCAGGGCAGGTACAGCATGAGGGCTCCCCTCTGGTCGGTTCTGAGGATTTGAACGCCCAGCGATTGCAGGTGACCAAGCACTTCAGGGTGAGGATGTCCATAGGTGTTTTTTCCAGAGCTGATGACCGCATATCTGGGTCGGGTTTCCTGCAGGAAGGTCAGATTGCTGGAATGTCTGCTGCCATGGTGGGCCACTTTCAGGACCGTGAGGGGACCCACCCCCAGCCTGTTTTCAAGGTGGCCTGACAGGTCTCCCAGAAACACTGTGCTGAAGCCGTGCCTTTGCACCCTGAGCACCACACTGTTGTCGTTGTCCTCCTTGCTCCAGGGCGTCCCCTCGGGATAGAGCACCTGCAACGTGGAGTCACCGACCCTGAACTGGTCTCCCCTGCGCACTTCCCGGATGGGAACCTTCCGGTTTCGGGCTGCATTGAGCACCTCACGCAGCCCGGGATCTTCTTCCTTGTCATGTCCAATCCAGAGTTCTGCGGTGGGGATGCTCTTCAGCACAGCGGTGAGGCCCTCGATGTGATCGGTGTCGGCATGGCTGGCGACCACCACATCCAGATGAAAAATCCCCAGTTTGTGCAAGGCAGGAACCACTGTGCGGGCACCCACATCAAAGGAACTTCCAGGGCTCCCTCCTCCATCAATCAACATGGTGAAGTGGCCCAGTTGCAACAGGGTGCTGTCTCCCTGCCCCACATCCAGGTAAACGATGCGCTGGGGTGGAAACAACTGTGCGGGCAGGTAAGAAATCAGGCTTGCCGAAAGACTGAGGGCCAGAAACGGAACAGCTGTGAGGCGGTTCCGCAGCCACAGGAACGCCGCAAAGAGCCACAACAGGTACAGCACCAGTCCTGCAGGGCTGATGGTTCCCCACGGCAAGGGTGGCACCTGTGCGAACAGCGAAACCAGCCACAGAAACACAGACAACACCACCCCAATCAGGGGGTTCAGCACCACCGCAAGGGGTCCCAGAAGCCCTGCCAGCATGCCTGCTGGAACCAGCACCACCATGAACGGTCCCAGAATGAGGTTGCTGATCGGGCTGATCCAGGGCAGCGCATTGAAATTCCCAGCCACCACCGGAAGCGTGAGGAGTTCTGCACAGAAGGTTGCTGCCAGGGGGTAAGACAGCCATTTCGGAATGCCCCCTGGCAGTTTGCTGACCACTTCCGGCGTGAAACTGAGGCCCAGCACCGCCAGATAGGACAGCTGAAACCCCACATCAAAAAGCCACTGTGGGTACACCGTCAGGCTGACCAGTCCAGTGAGGGCGAGGGTGCCCAGCAGATCCAGTTTGCCCTGTCCCATCCAGAGGGCCAGCAGGACCACTCCTCCCTGCAGGACAGCCCTCAGGATGCTCGGCTCAATCCCAACCAGCAGGAGGTACAGTCCAAGAAACCCCAGCAGAGTTCCGTAGCGCCACCTTCCAAATCTGCGCAGCAAAACCTCCAGCAACCCCACCAGGATCGCCACGTGCTGACCACTGAGGGCCAGAAAGTGCGCCACCCCAGCCCGGGTGAAGGCCTCCTGAAGGGTCCATTCACCGAGTTTCTGGTCCCTGAGGTCCTGTTTGTCTCCGAGTTCCAGGGCCACCATCAGGGCTGCATGCTGGGGGTTCAGTTGTGTGGTCAGGCCTGTCTGGAAGTGGGTGTGAAACCCCTGCTCTGGTTCTGTTTGCACCACCTTGCCTCCGTAAAGCACACCATGTACCCCACGAAGTTTCAGCCAGGCTGCGTAATCAAACCCGTGAAAATTCCTTCTGCCCTCAGGAGGGTTCAGGGTCCCACGGATCACCAGATGACCAGCAGGAACATCCGGTGCAGGCGCAAGAGCCACCCGCACCTCGGGCTCCCTGAGCTTCAGAAAAGTCCCATCCCAGTGACCATCCAGTTGCCACTTCTTGCCGTAATAAGGCAGCAAAGGATCAGGTCTCTTCAGCAGAGCAGCAGCATGAAAGTACCCCCATCCCACAAAACACAAGGCCAGCAGCAGGGGTCCCGGAGCACGCAACCAGAACAGAGGGACCAGCAGAAGCAGCCCCCAGAGCAGCTTGTGGGCCAGCAGAATGCCTGCTGCCAGCGCAGCCAGAAAGTAGACGGGATAGGTCAGAGACAGCATCAGAACGTGATCAGAGGCTCCAGGGTGTGCAGCATCTTCTCCCCGATGCCCTTCACCTGATCGAGGTCCTGCATGCTTCGATAAGGGCGGTGCTCCATGATGCGCTGGGCAAGCTTTGGTCCAACCTTTGGCAGTTCAACCAGTTGCTCCAGTGTGGCCGTGTTGACATTGATTCTGCCCATCACCACAGGTTGAATGCTGGAATTCACGGGAGGCACAGGGTTTGTCTGAGCCACTGTCTGCTCCCGCACTGCTGGAAGGTCCCTGACGGTCTCAAGGTGCAGTCTGGGTGCCCGCAGGTGGTCCATCACAATCCACAGGCCCACGAGGGCAAAAGCAATCAGAAGTCCATGAACGGCTTTCATCGCCTTTCAAATTAACTGCATCAGATCAAAAATTGAAGCGCCAGAACAACAAAATCGGGATCATCCTGATGGAAGGCAGGGATCATCCGAATTTCAGTTCAGGGTTTTGGCAGGTTTGGTGCTGGGGTAAAGGGCACTGCGCTGGATGTCGTGGAGTTGAGGCATGGTCTTGTTGCGGCCTGCCCCCTTCGCCTGATAGAGGGCCTGATCTGCCCGCTGAATCAGGGTCTGGATGGAGTCCAGGGGAGCGAGTTCCGACACCCCCACGCTGATGGTCACGCTGCCCACCTTCTTGAACTTGATGGAGCGCATCACCACATGGATGTACTCGGCCACCTGCCAGGCCCGGTGCAGGTCCATTTCGGGGAGGATCACCAGAAATTCCTCTCCGCCCCAGCGACCTGCAATGGCGTTTTTGGGCAGGTGGAGGTGCAGCACCTCTGCAAAACCTTTGAGGATGATGTCTCCCGTGGCATGCCCGAACAGGTCATTGATCTGCTTGAAGTGATCCAGGTCCAGCAACAGCACCGAAACCGTCTTGTCGTAACGCACGGCGTAACTGACCACCTCATTGAGCTGGTCTTCCAGATAACGGCGGTTGTAGAGGCCTGTGAGGGCATCACTGTTGGCTTCCCGGTAGGCCAGCACGTACTTGTCCTTGATCAGGATCACGTAGCGGGACATCATGATGGTCACCACAGACGCCACATAGAAGTGAATCAGCCACGCCATCTGGCTGGGATCAATTCTGGAAAGCACCCCCAGGTGAACCACCAGGCTGAACAGGCTCAGCACCAGCAGTCCCAGTGCAAAACGGTGGGCCAGATGGCTGGGATACAGCACATAAATCACCATGTACTGCACCGGAAACCAGAGGCTGAACGCCAGGAACAGGGGTTGCGCGGTGCTCTGTTCGAAAAAGCCATTCAGGCAGATCAGCAGATAAAGCACTGTGGTGCCCAGGTAGATGTGCTTGATGATCGGGTAGGTTTTCGGAGCCTGCCACACCACCACCGACAGGATCAGCCAGGCCAGCAGCAAAAAAGGCAGGGTCACATGGTACAGCCAGGAGTACTGGGAGATGGACACCCAGTAGGCTGCTGTGCTTCCCAGCGCAGCAATGCCTAAAGTGGCCCGCATCAGCTGAAGTTCCAGCTGTTCAAATTGTCGGTCTAGATCCACATGGAGGTGGCGCATAAAGGAGTGACGGGTCTATTTTACATGCTTTTTGGGTGTTGTGTTTCATCGTTTTCAAAACAACATGGACCACAGCTGAAACACCAGAAGACAGGCCTCCCACGGACTGCAGGCTCTGAGATCGAAGTATACTGAAATAATGCTGATTTATGGAAGAAACCCGGTCTTTGAAGCCCTGCGCAACGGTGAGGTGCTTGAAGTGCTGGTCGCAAAAGGCATTGAGCCGCGCGTGGTGCGTGAGCTGGAAGAATACAACATCCCCCTGAAGTTCATGCCTCGCATTGAACTCGACCAGATGGTGGGGTCCACCCAGCACCAGGGCCTGATTGCGGAAGTGGCAGACCTGCATTTCAGTGATGTGGACGACATCTTCGATCTGGCTGAAGAAAAAGGCGAGCAGGTCCTGATGGTCCTGCTGGATGGCATCACCGATCCCAGAAATTTCGGGGCGATCATCCGCAGTGCAGAAGTGCTCGGAGCGCACGGTGTGGTGGTGGAAGAACGACGCAGTGCTCCTCTATCTGCTGTGGTTGCCAAAACCGCTGCAGGGGCCACAGCGTACCTGCCCATTGCCCAGGTGAAGAACATGGCCCGCTTCATTGATCAACTCAAAGAACATGGGGTATGGGTTTACGGTGCTGCCGGGGAAGCCCGCATGGGTGTCGCTCAGGTGGATTATGCCCGCCCCCTCGCCCTGGTGATCGGTTCTGAAGGGGACGGCATGCGCAGGCTGGTCCGCGAGAAGTGCGATGAGCTGATCTCCATCCCGATTCAGGGCAAAATCCAGAGCCTGAATGCCAGTGTGGCTGCCAGCATCCTGATCTATCAGGCTGTGCAATCCCGCTCAAAGTAAGTCCCAGCTGCAAAGAAAAAGAGCCTCAAGAGGCTCTTTTTTGCTTGATTGGTGGCACACTTCCTCAGTAGGCTCCGTAACGCAGAAACTCCCGCATTTTGAAGGTGCAGGTGTCATCGCTGGTGATCCTGGAACTCCCGGTGATGGTTCTCAATTTGCCATTTTCGGAAAGGTACACCTGGGTGACGAAATAGCCTCTGCCTTCACTGTTCATGGTGTAGGTGGCCATGACTGCCCACTGGTTGAGGCGGGAGGTGGCCTCGGTGGTCACTTCTTTCATCTTTTGCTCTTCCAGGGCTGCCTTCAGTTTGCGGCCAAAAGCATCCGCATCCAGACGGGTGGCAAGAGGTTCAAAGGGTTTGGTGTGCTGGGTTTCCCGCAGCAAACACGCAGAACCGGTGCTCACCCACACCGTGGGTGTGATGGAGGTCCAGCCCTCCAGCGGAATGTTGATCGCTGAGGCTGTGGAAAGCATCAGAAGTCCAGTCCAGACAAAACGTCTCATCAGAGACACGCTACCACACACAAATTAACTCTGTTTGAGGGCCAGACGGATGTGGGCGATGTGGTGGCGCACATGCCACTCGTGCTTGCTCACCAGTTTCCAGATGGCCTGCCTGCCCTCATCCGGGTGGATGAATTCACGCTCCATCTCGGGAATGGCGAGGTGCTTGAGGATGTGCAGCCAGCGTTCATTCACGGCTGTGAAGTGGTTGACCGCAATCTCCACAGGCAGGTTGTAGTCCTGCAACCCGGCCCACAGTTCCTGTGGAAAAGGCTGAATGGTGGGGGCATCCAGGGTCAGGCCAAAACGGAAACGGTTGAATCCCTGGTCATGGGCGTCTGCAATGTGAAAAGCCAGTTGCCGAACGGTAAAAGAGCCCTCCCGGTACTGCCTGTGCAGGTCCTGCTCGGTGAGGGGGCACACCAGATCGTGGAGTTCCTTCGGGAAATCCCGCATCAGCTGCAAATACTGCTCGAAGCGCTCGTGGGAGATGGAATCGGGAATGGATAATGGGCCAACAGGATATTGAGTGTCCATAGGCCATGGTAACAGGCAGGGGGTGAAAAAGTTCAGGTGGATGGGTTACGGTCTGGAAGCCGAGGGCTGAGGGCCGAGAGCCGAGGGCAGAAAGCAGAAGGCGGAACAGCAATAGAGCCGTCTTCATCACAGCTGAAAATCGGTCACCACAGGCAGATGGTCTGATCCAGTGCTCTCCTCCACCCAGGTTCTGAAGAGGGTGATGTCCGGTGAGGTCCAGATGTGGTCGATCCTGAGCACTTTGAAAGAAGCATTCCAGGTGTGTCCGAAACCCATCCCCGAGTGTGCAAAAGCATCCTTCAGGTGGCTTCCCAGTTGTCGGTACAGGGGCCCGAGGGGAGGCATGTTGAAATCTCCGCAGGCAAGAAAATGCTGGTTTTGCTGTCTGGCTTTGCTGTAGGATTCCAGCAGCACATTGACGCCTTCCTGTCGGATGCTGCTGACCCTGTGGGCACGTTCATGCAGGGTGCGGCCCATTCTCTGGTCCCAGGCTGTGGGTCCAAGGCGGTGCCTGTCAAAATGGACCGTGATGATGCGTACAGCGGCGTTCTGAATCTGAACCGTGGCTTCAAGCTCTGTGTGTCTTGAACTGGGAAATTCCAGTCTGCGCTTCTGAACCACCGGGAAGCGGCTGAGGAGGATCAACTCTCCCAGTTGTGCCATTTCCCAGCCACCTTCTTGCTGCTGGAGCAGAGAGAACAGTCGAGGGCCTGTGGTTCTGGCTTCCTGCAAGCACAGAAGGTCGGGCTTCACCTGTTTCACCGTGTTCAGGATGGGTTCCATGCCTGCCAGCCCTCCATGCACATTCCAGGTCATCACCCTGAGGCTGGAAGGGGGCACAGAAACGGGCTGGTGCAATTGCAACCCCATGAGCAGAAACAGCCAGACCAGCACAGGCGAGGTCTGCAAAAACAGCAATTTCCAGCGTCTTTTGAACAGACTCCAAAAGATCACAAAGACGGTAGGAACGATAAAAACATGCTGGGGCACCGAGGCCAGCAAGGTGAAAAGCCAGTGGGTCTCTGCACGGGTCTGGTGCAGGTACCACAGAACCAGCATGGGGAGGGCATTCAGAAACAAACCGAAAATCAGGCGCATTGATGAGCAACATACACATGTTGTGTATGAATTGGGTGAAGGGGTCTGTTGGAGTCAGTGAACCCAGGTGACTGGAATCTGGTCATGAAATCCCACGAACACCTTCAGGCCCAGACGCTCCAGCCTCTCTTGATGGACATAAATTTGTTCTGCAAATCGGGCTGTGATGCATGCAACCAGGGACATGTTGCGGGCCACCACTTCAGGGGTGCCTGCAAAAACGCCAGGATAAAGGGCACCAATTTCAGGAAACGTACCACATGGGAAATGCCGCTGCCAGTTTGCCAGAACCTCTTCATCTCCACTGGCATCTTGAGCACTGCAATAAAACCCGCAATTCCAGTCGTTGTCGAGGTCATATTCAAAGTAGAGGCTCTGGAAGCCCTGGGCTTCACAGACGTCGAGCACCTCCTTTAACACGTCCTGAATCCTTGCTGCAAATGCATCAAAGTCTTCCTGACGCAAATCCTCGAAAGCCCAGGGCGCTTTGAGGGCTTCTGCATAAGCTCTGGCCAGTTCCAGGACCTCTTGCGGGTCACGGTCCATGAGCTGGTTTTGCAGGTCCAGCAAAAAATCGTAGATCGCTTGCAAACCGTTCCAGGTCATGCCTGAATCATAACAACAAAAAACCCTCCTCCCGAAGGAAGAGGGCTGAAATCCAGAAAGGATTTTTAGAAGTCCATGCCACCCATGTCAGGTGCGCCTGCGGGAGCAGGAGGACCTTTGGGCTCGGGCTTGTCGGCGATGATGGCTTCGGTGGTCAGCACCAGGCTGCCGATGGAGGCAGCGTTCTGCAGGGCGGTGCGGGTCACTTTGGCGGGGTCCACGATGCCAGCGGCGATCATGTCGTCCACGAACTCACCAGTTGCAGCGTTGAAGCCGTAGCGGGGTTCTTTGTTGTTCAGGACGGTGTTGACAATCACGCTGCCTTCGAAACCAGCGTTGAAGGCAATCTGGCGGGCGGGCTCTTCAAGGGCGCGCAGCAGGATGCGGGCACCGGTGGCTTCGTCGCCTTCAAGGTTGTCGGCGAGCTGGCGCACAGCGGGAATCACGCGCAGCAGGGTGGTGCCCCCACCGGAGACGATGCCTTCTTCCACGGCAGAACGTGCAGTGGACAGGGCGTCTTCGTAGCGGTGCTTCTTCTCTTTCAGTTCGGTTTCGGTGGCAGCACCCACGCGGATCACAGCAACACCGCCAGCCAGTTTGGCGAGACGCTCTTGCAGTTTTTCACGGGCGTAGTCGCTGTCGGTGCTGTCGAGTTCGGCCTTGATGGCGTTGACGCGAGCATCGATTTCCACCTGCTGGCCGTAACCATCGATGATGGTGGTGTTGTCTTTGCTGATGCGGATGCGCTTGGCGCGGCCCAGCATGTCCAGGGTGGTGTTGTCCAGCTTGTAGCCGAGTTCTTCGGAGATGACCACGCCGCCGGTCACAGCAGCGATGTCTTTCAGCATTTCTTTGCGGCGGTCACCGAAGCCAGGGGCTTTGACGGCAGCAATGTTGAGGGTGCCGCGCAGTTTGTTCAGCACCAGGGTGGCCAGGGCTTCACCTTCGAGGTCTTCGGAGATGATCAGCAGGGGGCGGCCCGTCTGGGCTACGCGCTCAAGCACGGGAAGCAGGTCTTTGAGGGCAGAAATCTTCTTCTCGTTGATGAGGATGAAGGCTTCTTCCAGCACGGCTTCCATGCTGTCAGGGCTGGTGACGAAGTAGGGGGAGATGTAGCCCTTGTCGAACTGCATGCCTTCCACGACGTCCACTTCGGTGGCCAGACCACGGGATTCCTCCACGGTGATCACGCCTTCTTTGCCCACGCGGTCCATGGCGTCGGCAATTTCTTTGCCGATTTCGGGATCATTGGCGGAGATGCCAGCGACTTCCTGGATGGCTTTGCTGTCTTCCACGGGCACGGCCAGACGCTGAATTTCTTCAACGGCAGCAGCAACGGCTTTTTCAATGCCGCGCTTCAGGGCGAGGGGGTTGGCTCCGGCCACGACGTTGCGCAGACCTTCTTTGATGATGGCCTGGCCCAGCACGGTTGCGGTGGTGGTGCCGTCACCGGTGATGTCGTTGGTCTTGGAGGCCACTTCTTTCAGCAGCTGTGCGCCGATGTTCTCGAGTTTGTCCTCGAGTTCGACTTCTTTGGCCACGGTCACACCGTCTTTGGTGATGGTGGGGCTGCCGAATTTCTTCTCGATGACCACGTTGCGACCACGGGGGCCGAGGGTCACTTTCACTGCGTTGGCCACAGCATTGACGCCGCGCTCGAGGGAACGACGGGCCTGTTCGTCAAAAATCAGTTGTTTGGGCATGGGGAAACTCCTTTACAGCAAAGAGAGAAGGTTCAGGGTGATGTGAGACTCGAAACGCTCACTCAACAACGGCGAGGATGTCGCGCTCGTTGAGGATGGTGTATTCGGTGCCTTCGATTTCGATGGTGGTGCCACCGTACTTGGCGAAGACCACAACGTCGCCTTCTTTGACTTCCACAGGAACACGGGTGCCGTTGTCAAGCACTTTACCGCTGCCCACAGCAACCACTTTGCCACGAACAGGCTTTTCTTTTGCGCTGTCGGGGAGAACGATGCCACCACGGGTCTGGGGGGCTTCCTGCACAAGCTCGATTACGACACGATCACCATAGGGTTTCAGCATGGATGAACCTCCGGAAAAATTTCTGCGAGTACGCTGATCGGCACCATCCTGCACAGCCTGAGAAAAACTCAGGTCTGCCTCAGGCTTGAGTGTCAACCAACTCCAGTAGCTATTATAACCTCACTCATTCATGTGTCAATACCTTGAACACAAGATGTGAGTGCTATTCGCTCAAGTTTACTGATCAGGACCGGGCAGGCAGCTGCTGGTTCAATTTCTCCACAGCCTGCCGGATCGTCTTCTCAATGCCCTTGCCATATGGAACGACATTCGAGAAGATCATCAGACTCATGGAACGGGGTTGCAGGCTCATCTGGTAATTGATCTCGGTCTGGCCCCCCTGGTACTCAAACTTGATGGTGGCCCGACCATGCAGGTCCCCCTCAACCAGAAGCTGAATCTCCCGACCGGGACGCACATCCACCACCGTGAGCATCAGGCGCAGGCGGCCCCGCACCAGCATCACCTCTGCCCCGACGTTCCCCCCCTTGATCAGGGTGAACTCCCATCCTGCAGGCCACCACTGGCTGTAATTCTCAAAATCCATGAACGCCTCATAGACCTTCTGAGGCGCAGACATTGCTTTGATGCGTTCTGCTGCTTCGATTTTCGCCATTTCCCAACCATCGTAGCGCAGAATTCGTGGGTTGGGCATGCCGAGAGCCGAGGGCCGACAGCCGAGGGTCGAGGGCAAATGAATTAAGGCAACAGGCAAGACAGAGCAAAAACATCTCTAACGCTATAAAAGAGGCGGTTAAGAGCAGGTCCACCAGCCAGCATGTTGCCAGAATCAAAACGCTTTGCATTCAAAGTCAACCCAGTTGGAGGCAAAATCCGACCGCTGCACAAGTGTTTTGTTGCTCTCGGCCCTCGGCAATCACCCCACCAGACGCCCCCTGATCCGGTCCAGATCCTCATCTGTCAGACCGCAGGCCTGCAGGTATTCAGCCGTGCCACCATATTCTGTGCGCAGGTGGTCCAGCAGGCCCAGCATGGCTTCTGGAGGACTCACCATGAAGGCTTTCATGAAGGCCTGTTTGCGGGGGTCGGGTTCGCGTTCCAGCATCTCCTGATAGATTTCGGCCATGTTTTCGTCGGTGAGGGCGTAATCTGCTGCAATCACCTCATCAGGGACACCCACCAGACTGAGGGCCAGAGCAATGACAATGCCTGTGCGGTCCTTGCCTGCATGACAGTGCACCAGCACTTTGCCCTCAGGAGCATCTGCAATGGCTTTCATGGCCCTGCCGATTTCTGTCTTGAAGTGGGTGACCATCACCTGATACACGTCTTTCATGCTTCTGGCCTGCATGGAAGCCATGCGTGCCGCCTCGTTGGCATCATCGGCCAGAGGGAGGTTCAGGTATTTGACTGCAGGGTGGTCTTTGAAAGGAGGAGCATCCACCTTGAGTTCATGGGGAGCACGCACATCCAGAATCAGGGAAATGCCTGATTCAAGAAGGCTGGTCTTCCCTGCCTCGGTCAGGCGGGTGAGGTTGTCGGAACGGATCAGGGTGTCACGGGTGGTTTTGCCATCCAGGGTCTGCAGGTTGCCAAGGTGTCGTGCATTTTTCAGGCCATCAATATTCAGGGTGTTTTCACGGGTCATGCCAGAAGCGTACTGTTTTGCAAGGCCTTTGAGGATACGGAAAAAGGACAGGCCTGTTGCTCTGTCCCCTCAGCTAAATCATGGATGGTACTCCCTCAGGGAATCTGATAGACCTGACGGGCATTGCGCTCGGTGATCTCTTCAAACTGCTGTTCGGACAGGCCCAGAAGCTCTGCCAGAAACTGAAGGGTATAACGGGTGTAACCGGGGCGATTGGGTTTGCCCCTGTTGGGCATGGGGGCCAGAAAAGGGGCATCGGTTTCCACCAGAATTCGGTCCAGAGGAATGGCTTTTGCAGCCTCCCGCAACTCCTGAGCGTTTTTGTATGTCACGTTTCCTGCGAAAGAGACATGGAAACCCAGCTCAAGCCCTGCCTCAATCAGACCCATGTGTCCGTTGCAGCAGTGCAGGATGCCCCTGTGCCATCCAGCGTTTTTCAGAACCTCCGCACAATCCAGACTGGCCTGCTCACGGTTCTGCTTGTCACGGGTGTGGATGATGACGGGGCGGTCCGTGCGTCTGGCCCAGTCCAGTTGCCATTCAAAAGCGGCGATCTGCACCTCTTTCGGAGCCGCATCCCAGTAATAATCGATGCCCGTCTCCCCCACCCCGACCACCCGGGGATGCTGGCCCAGGGCTTCCAGATCTGCACGCACCTCAGGAGAATCCTGCAGGGCATCTGTCGGGTGGAGGCCCACCACGGTGTAAATGCGGGTGTCCTGCTCACTGAGGGCAATCACATTGCGGGCATGCTGGGGATCGGCCCCAATGGCAATCACGGTGGTGAGGCCCAGTTCATCCAGTGCTGGCAGGGGGTCATCAAGGTAATCCAGATGGCAGTGGGTGTCAATCATCAGGGGTCCATTTTAGCGGAGAGGTCAGAGAAGTTCACAGCCAACCATGCCTCACAACCTCTTACTTGCCTGCACCTCTGAACCCGCTCGGGAGCTGAACACCATTGCTCTCACTGTGCTGCAAAGATCAGTTTCATCCTGTACCCTTTGGCTGCCATTCTCTTCTTGAACCCCTCCTGTACAGCTTTCGCTTCGTTGATCCAGTGAGGCGATTTTGAAAAACACGGCCCCGCACATTAAGAATCCATTGTGGCAGGGATTACGGTGATAAACCCTTACCCTCACTTCACGCTTTTCATGTCCTGATCAAGGACACTAGCTATCGGAGGTTCAATCATCTTGCTACGTTACGCTTCCTGGGCTCTGCTGTTGCTGCTGGTTCTGGGCTTTGTTCTGGCCCTGCTCCCCAGCCCTTCCGTACAGGCCGCGCAAGGGGTCAAACTGATGGAGGTCAGCATGAAGCTGTATCCCCAGCAGGACCCTGATGCTGTATGGGAGTTTCACAGCAAAGACATTCAGTACGATCCCATCGAGGGAAAATCCGTCCTGAATGGCACCCAGACTGGGAAGCGCATGGTGAAAGGTGAGCTGGACATGACCGTCACTGCGCCCGGGATTGAAATTGATCGGACAGATAACTTGCACATGAAAGAAGCTGTCCTTAACATCCCTAAACAGTGCACCACACTGAAAATCCAGAAAGATGTCACCATTGACCAGGCCAGTGGGTTCTCGGGCAAGCAGGTGCAGTACCGTGCCGCCAACATGGACATGACTGCAGATGCCATCACTGCTCCTTTTGACCTTGGAGCAGACACCCAGATGACCAGACCCAGGTTCGTGAGTGATCTGGATGCACCTGAAACGTGTGTCGGTGGTGCCATCGTGGAAAAACCGGAGGATGAAGAATGAAACGAGTATGGATGGCCGTGGCCCTGCTGGGCGTGAGCGCTCTGGCTGCAGACAGCAAAGAGCAGAGACTTCTGAAATTCGCCTCTGACACCTACAAAGGTGACGTGCGAAACGGACCCTACACTTTCACAGGCACCGAGAAAGAGCCCGTGCAGGCCCAGGTGAGCAACCTGAAAATCTCCAGCCTGAGCGCTGTGTTCTCTGCTCCTGCAGGCAAAGCCATGACCGAGGCTGCAGGTTCCAGAACCGCTGAATTCACCAACACCGTCAAGGTGAACCGTGGACGCCTCTCCGCAGAAGGCCCCAGCCTGACCTACTCCGAAGAAACCGGGGTGGGCACCCTCAAAGGTCCTGCCACCAGCGTGTTCGCTCCTGAAAAAGAGGGCGATGATCCTGTGAACGTCAAAGCCAACCAGATGGCTTTCGATGTGGACACCAACATCTCCACCTCCACAGGCAAGGTGAGCCTGGTGACCGGACGCCAGACCGGAACCAGCGACAAACTGGTCTTCGATGAGAAGAAAGAACTGGGCATCCTGACCGGCAGCGTGCAACTGATCAAAAACCCCAAAGACAGCAAGGACAACAAGCTGACCATCACAGGCACCGAAGCACGCGTGCTGACCAACGAGAAGAAGAAACTGCTGCTGGTCAAAGGCACCGTGAAGCTCGTGGACGGGGACATCACCACCACCGGTAACACCGTGTACTACGATGACAAGGCCAACCGCGCCATCGTGATCGGGTCTCCAGCCAAGAGCTACAACGCGAAAAACAAAACCACCATCTCCGGTGGTACGCTGGAACAGAACACCGACAAGAACACCGTGCGCCTCTTCAAAGGCAACGTCGAGTTCTCCGAGACCCAGTTTAAGTAAGCCATCTCGCATTCAGAATTCCTGAAAACCAGAAGCATGGAAGTGACGTGAAATGAAACCCATCCACCGCCTCACCTCCCTGCTTCTTTTTGTTGTCGGTGCAGCCGTTTTCGCCCAGGAAGCGGACACTGCGCCGACTTTTTCTCTGGAACGCAAAGACAAGACCATCGTCATGAGCAAACGCGGCCCGGATGAATCAGGGCTCGCGATTTTCTGCGATCAGGACCCGAACACCAGAGGCATCTTCTACGACCCTTCTGAAGAGGCGGTGGTGGCCACCATCGACGACAACCGCATCAAAGCCCCTCTGGCCATCATGGACAAGAAGGAAAACGGGGACGGGCACCTGGAGATGTCCTCCGGGAAGGCCATTGAAGATGACGATGGGGACTGCCCCCAGGTGGAGCCCCAGAGCAATGCAGGTGGCCTGAAGATCACCAAGGGGAAAACCCAGCTTTCTGGCAGCAAACTCGTTTATGACGAGAAAGACGGTCTGGCGAACATCGATGGTCCCATAACCTTCGAGCGGGAGCAGAAAGATGGAAAACTGACCGGAACCAGCCAGAAACTGGTGGTGGATGTCGACAAGGACACCACAGTTTTGAAGGGAAGCGTGCAGCTCAAGAGCGGCGAACGCACCAGCAGTGCAGAAGAAGTGGAGTACAGCGAAAAGGACAATGTGGCGATCCTGCGGGGCACCCCCCAGAACCCTGCGAAATCCATCAAGGGCAAGGAAGAACTGACCGCCACCACCATCCGGTACAATCTGGAAACCAACGACGTGGTGGCGACCACCGAGAACAACAACATCAAGGGCAAGTTCGAGGACGAGGACAGGAAGTAAGCAGCTTTTGCTCCAGAATTTGAATTCCATGCTCGCCGTAAAAAACTCGGTTTGACCCAGGAACAGGTGATTAAACAGGCTGGAATTCCTTTTGCAACTTACTTGAGCAACATGGAAAAGGTAAAGTCAGCGTTGGACAGAGCCAGTATTTTTCTGCTCTGGCAAGAGTTTTGCGCGTTTCCGAAGAAGATATTCGTTCCATCAACCCAAGTTTAATCGTCAGCATCAACTCTGAGACGAAGGCTCCTGAGCAACAGGAGAAGAACCCTGAGTGGGGCCTGGAGGTCTACCAGGTGAAGACCCCCATTCGGGGGGACATCCAGCTGAAGCCAGAGCACAAAGCAGAACTCCTCATAGACCCAAAGGGGTCTGAGGGAATTCTGCTTTATAAACT
>NZ_BJXB01000018.1 GCF_007990775.1 Deinococcus cellulosilyticus NBRC 106333 = KACC 11606
AATGGTTCCCACGTTCACGTGGGGCTTGGTGCGTTCAAACGTGCCTTTAGCCATGCTAATTTCCTCCTATATATCATGATGATGTGGCCCGCTCTTCACGGACCCCCCTCATCGAACCAAATTGTTTGGAGCTCGTGGTCGGGATTGAACCGACGACCTCTCCCTTACCAAGGGAGTGCTCTACCACTGAGCTACACGAGCGTTCCTGGTGGGCAGGGCTGGATTCGAACCAGCGAAGGGGAAACCCGTCAGATTTACAGTCTGATGCCTTTGGCCGCTTGGCTACCTACCCGAGTTTTATACCACACTTATCCTACACTACAAACCCGCTTAAGGTTTGGAGCCACCCATCGGAATTGAACCGACAACCTTCCGATTACAAGTCGGGTGCTCTACCAGTTGAGCTAGGGTGGCGACCGTTCCTCTGGGCTTGGAATTCGCTACTGCGCTTTCCGAGGAGGAATAGTAGCATACCACCATAGGGGTGTCAAGCAACATGGGGTCGGGTCACGTTCTGATGTGTTCATGACATGTCTGGACTTTGAGTAGATGCCTGTGTGCAGTGAAAAAAACCAATTGTTTTGAACTGAGTTTAATCATTGAGATACCCCATGGCCTGCCCTGTTGCTTCCTTCAGAACCTCCACGCTTTTCGAGAGTTCAATGGCCTCACGGGTGCTCAGGGGGACCTCCAGGGTTTCTCGAATTCCCTCACCGCCCACAATTCGCGGGAGGGCATAAGCCAGACCGTCACTGTCCGGGGCCGTGACAGAAAGAATGGCCCTGGCGTCCCGGGTGATCACTTCGGTAATGCGAGCAAGGGCCGCACCAATTCCGTAATAGGTGGCCCCTTTGCCTTCAATGATGGTGTAAGCCGCTTTGCGCACCTTCTCGTCAATGTCTTTTCGGGTTTTGTCGTTCCATTCAATGCCCCGTTGCACGCAGTATTCCCCAATGGGAATCCCGGAGATGCTGGCCCCCGACCACGCCAGGACCTCACTGTCACCATGTTCTCCAAGCACGAAAGCATGCACATGCTGTGGATCAATCCCCACATGTTGTCCGACCAGGGCTCGAAAACGGGCAGTGTCCAGGGTTGTGCCTGAGCCCAGCACCCGTCCCTCTGGGAGACCAGCGATTTTTGCAGTCACCGCAGTCAGCACATCCACCGGGTTGGTGGCAACGATCAGAATGGCGTCCTTTGCAGCCTTGACCACCTGGGGCACCATCTCGGCAAAGATTTTCACATTGCGTTCCAGCAGTTGCAGGCGGGTCTCTCCAGGCTTCTGGTTCACCCCTGCGGTCAGGATGACCACTTTTGCATCCGCCAGATCTTTGTAGTTCCCTGCCGTGACCCGCACTGGATGGGTAAAAGGAGTGGCATGCTGGATGTCCTCAGCCTCTGCAAGGGCTTTTTTCTCATTGATGTCCACCAGCACCAGTTCCGTGCAACTGCCCCTCAGGGTGAGGGCGTAAGCTGCTGAGGCACCTACAAAACCTGTTCCGACGATTCCGACTTTCATGGGAGTCTCCTTTCAGGAGGGCAGAAGGCTGAAGGCAGAAAGCAGAAGGCCAGGGGTCGACCAGCAAATGGTTTTTAAGAGTCATTCTGCTTTACAGCAGGCCTATGCTTAAGCTCTGTTTGCCTTCTGCCTTGGCCTTCAGCCTTCTGCCCTTAAAAACATGTCTAAAATCACATTCCTGTGCATGATTATACCGACCTGCTTACACCCAAATATGTCATTCGTTCTATGTTTCTTTTACGTCAAAAGGATTAGACTGACCGCACATGAGCCGTGATAGGCTTTTAAACCCCTGCAAACCCGTCCTGATCGACAAGGCTCTGCGTGGAGCCGCTTTTCCCCTGAGGTGAACAGTGAACCATTTGAAGAAGCTCGCTCCGTACCTGCGCAACCATGCGCGGCAGTACGTGATCGGCGTTCTCGCGGTGCTGGTGTCCAACATCGCTGTCCTGCTTGGTCCCTATGTGGTGAGGCTGGCCATCGATGCCATCAGTGCAGCATTCAAGACGAAATCTGACCTTCCCAACCTGTGGATCTATGCGCTGGGCATTGTGGGAGCCGTGCTGGTGTCTGGAGGTCTGATGCTGCTGGTCCGCAGGCAACTGGTGGTGGCAAGCCGCCAGATGGACTATGAGATCCGGCGTGACATTTTTGCCAACATGACCCACCTCGACAAGTCCTTTTTTGATCGCAGTCGCACCGGAGACATCATGAACCGCCTGACTGCCGACCTGAGCGCTGTTCGCGAGATGCTCGGGTTTGGTGCGTTTCAGGGGGCCTCGGTCATATCGGTGTTTGGGGCTTCGCTGGTGGTGATGTTCAACATTTCTGCGACCCTGACCTGGCTGGTGCTCACGGTGATTCCCATCATGATCATCGTGCTGGCCCTGCTGATGCGCCTGATTGCCAGACGCTACGTCAAAGCCCAGGAGCAGTCTTCCCTGATCAGTGCCAAGGCCCAGGAGAACTTTTCTGGTGTCCGTGTGGTCAAGGGTTATGCCATTGAGGATGTCGAGATCAACGAGTACAAGGCGATGAACGACGAACTCATCAAGCGCAACCTGAAAGTGACCATGGTGGAAGGTCCCCTCTGGGCCTTCCTGAGCATGCTGATGGGGATTGCCTATGTGCTGGTGCTGATCAATGGTGGACGGATGATCCTGAATGGACAGTTGACCATCGGGGAGTTCACCCAGTTCACCATGACCCTGGAGCGCTTCACCTGGCCCATCATGGCTGCCGGGATGATTCTGACCATCACCCAGCGTGGAGCAAGTTCCTGGGAGCGTCTGCTGGAACTGCTGGAAGCAAAACCCGAAATCAAAGACGAGAATGTGGACCGCAGCATCAAGACCCTCAAAGGGGACATTGAATTCAGGGATGTGACGGTCCGCTATGGCAACCGCACCATCCTGAAGAACCTGAACCTGAAAGTCGCTGCAGGCCAGACCCTCGGGATCACTGGAGCCACAGGTTCAGGCAAAACCATCCTGATGCAACTCGTGACCCGCCTGATCGATGCCACTGAAGGGGAGGTCCTGATCGATGGGGTGCCGATCAAGCGCATTCCCTTGCAGGTGCTGCGCTCTCACATCGGGGTGGTCCCTCAGGAGCCTTTCCTTTTCAGCGAGACCATTGCCCAGAACGTTGCTTTCGGGGTGAGCACCAACAACTATCCTGAAATTCCAGTGGGGGTGTCGGTGCTGAAATCTTCTGCCCCTGAGAAGGTGGAGCCTGTCATCGACATGCAGAAGGTCCGCTGGGCAACAGACATCGCTGGTCTGACCAACGACATCGAAGGCTTCCCGAAAGGCTTTGACACCGAGATTGGTGAACGTGGGGTCTCCCTGAGTGGAGGGCAGAAACAGCGCACCGCTCTGGCCCGTGCGATTGCCCGTGAACCCGAAGTGCTGATTCTGGACGACAGCATGAGCGCCGTCGACACCGAAACCGAAGCCCGCATCCTGAGTGGCCTGAAGAAAGTGATGCCCGGCAGAACCGTGATGCTGGTCAGCCACCGGGTGTCCACCCTCCGGCATGCAGATCACATCATCCTGCTGCAGAATGGCGAGATCATCGAGCAGGGCTCCCACGAGGAACTGGTGTCCCTGGGCGGCGAATACGCCGAGCTGGAACGCCTGCAATCCCTGGCCAGCGATCTGGAGAACGAAAAAGAGGTAAATGCATGACCCAGCCTGATGACATCGGGGCCAAGGCCTTTGACTGGGATCTGGTCAAACGGATCTTCACATACCTGAAACCCTACAAGGGTCTGGTGGGTTTCACCATGCTGGCTGCAGTGCTGATGGCCGCTTTGCAGCCCTACTTCGGGGTGTTGCAGAGAAATGCCATTGACTGTTATCTGGCTCCCACCCACTCTGCCAATTGTGCCAATGTGGGCAGCACCACAGAGGCCCTTTATCAGGGTGTGGTGCAGATTGGCCTCCTTTACCTGGGCCTCAAGGTCTTTGAGTTCCTGTTCAAGTACGGCTTCACCTATGCCCTGAACTGGATCGGTCAGCATGTGCTTTACGACATCCGCAGTGACATCTTCAGCAAACTGCAGAGGTTGCATCTCGGGTACTTCGACAAGAACCCTGTGGGCCGTCTGATCACCCGTGTGACCAGTGATGTGGACGCCATCAACCAGTTCATCACCAACGGTCTTTCGGCCCTGGTGACCTCAACCCTGCTGATCATTGCCTACGTGGTGATCATGCTGGCCCTCAGCTGGAAACTGGCCCTGGTGTCCTTTGTGGTGCTGCCCATCCTGTACTGGGCCTCTGCGTACTTCCGGGGCAAGATGCGGATTTCCTCGCGGGATGTGAGGATCAAACAGGCCATTGTGAACACCCAGCTCAACGAGAACATCACCGGGATGCTGACGGTGCAGCTTTTTAACCGTGAAGGGCGCAACCAGGCCAAATTTGACCTTGCCAACCGTGCATTTCTGGGTGGGATGCTGGAAAACGTCAAATGGTTCTCCCTGTACATGCCCACCGTGTCCCTGCTCTCCAACGTGGCCATGGCCCTGGTGATCTGGTACGGCGGACGGGAAATCCTGGAAGGCCAGGGCATCACCCTGGGTCTGCTGATTGCTTTCACGGCATGGATCACCCAGCTTTTCCAGCCGATTCAGGATCTTGCAGATGTGTTCACCAACATGCAGATGGCGATGGCCAGTGCAGAACGCATTTTCGGGGTGCTGGACACCGATGAGGAAATCAAAGATCCTGCCCAGCCCAAAACGGTGGAGAGCTTCAAAGGGGATGTGCATTTTCAGAATGTCTGGTTTGCCTATGACAGCTCAACCCCTGCAGATGCACCTGAAAAAGACGACCGCTGGATTCTGAGGGGCATTGACCTGCACATCAAACCCGGTGAGAGTGTTGCCCTGGTGGGGGCCACCGGAGCAGGAAAGACCAGCATCATCTCCCTGGTGTCCCGTTTTTACGACATCCAGAAGGGGAGTGTGAAGGTGGATGGGATCGATGTGCGGGAGTACAGCCAGCACAGTCTGAGAAAGCACATTGGCGTGGTGCTGCAGGATGTGTTCCTGTTCGCCGGGACCATCGAGAGCAACCTGCGTCTGGGCAATGAAGCCATTCCGATGGAACGCATCATCAACGCATGCAAATACGTCGGGGTGCATGAGTTCATCATGTCTTTGCCAGATGGATACCAGAGTGAAGTGCGTGAGCGTGGAGCCACCCTCTCCACAGGACAGAAGCAACTTCTGGCCTTTGCCCGTGCCCTGATCCAGAACCCGGACATCCTGCTGGTGCTTGATGAGGCCACCGCAAGTGTGGACACCGAGACCGAACTGCTGATCCAGGACTCTCTGGCGAAACTGATGCAGGGACGCACCAGCATCATCATTGCGCACAGGCTTTCCACCATCGAACACTGTGACCGCATCATCGTGATGCGCAAAGGCAAGATTGTGGAGCAGGGCAGTCACAGAGAACTGCTGGTGAAAGGTGGCTACTACGCCAAATTGCACCAGTTGCAGTATTCTGGCCATGCCATGAGTGCAGATTGAGGATGTTACAAAGCTGAAAGCAGGGTCATGTACCCTGCTTTTTTGTTCTGAAAACGTAAAGTATCATTTGTGGGATGGGGACTGTTTTCCCTGAAAAACAGCTTTTAGGATGAGACAAAGATGATTGCTGAAGACACCATACGCCTGCTCAGAGAGACCGCCAGTGTGCTGGTCACGGACCGTCCTGTCGCGAGGATTGAAGAGGGGGCCATTTTGCAGGGCCGCTCTGGAGCCACTGTGGGCCGATACAAGATTTCTCCAGAAGGGGAGAGGTCTTTCACACTGGTGACCAAGGAAGCAGGCGTGGTTGAAAGGCGGGTGCTGCAACGCCTGCAACAGCAGGGGCAGGCCGTTCCCAGAAGCCACATCCGGGATGTGCAGTCTTTGCTCCCCTTGACCATTGCCATGGAGGACATCCGTGGCGAGCACCGTCCAGAAGTGCTGTCCTACATTGACCCGGAAGTGCAGCGCAATGAAGCTGCGGCCCTGGCCGCCATTCATGCCCGCAATCTGCGTCAGGAGGCTGAACTGGCCTGGCTTCCCAAGGTGGACTGGAACTTTCTCACCCAGAGCCTGGAGAAGTGGTGGCGTGGACCGTGGCACAAGGTCATGCAGATTCCAGAATTCCGGCGCACTTTTGCCAGCTACATTCCCCGGGTGGAGTCTGCAGCAGATAAGATGCTCATTGAAGTGGCAAGCCTGAATCAGGATTACCGGAACCTGACCCTGATTCACAATGACCTGTGCCCGGCCAATGTGCTGGTGACGCCGGAGAAGCAGGTTTTCTTTCTGGACTGGCAGGAGGCAAGGTATGGGTCTTTTTACATGGACCTGCCGCCCCACATGCCCACTTTTGAGAGCACTGCACCTTACCGCCGGGCCCTGGTGCGTGAAGGGGTCAGTGTGTCGCTGAGCGAATTCAGGGACAAGTACCGGGTGGCCTGTCATTACGCTGGATTTGCCAACATGTGGTCTGCCCTCTCTGCCTGGAAAAGGAACCCTTCAGAAGAAGCTTATGTGCGGCACTGGTTCAACCTGATTCTGTGCTGATCTGGTCCAGGCACATTCTGTTGCCATCGGAATTTGTTCGTTCTCTGTCCTTACATTTGATTCTTTGACCGGGATCAACAATTTGTGAAACATACTTTCACTTGGAAGGGCAGCAGCGCGAGATTTTCGGGTGATTTTTGGACTCAGAGTTCAAGCATGTCTATACATTTTAGACTCGGTCTTTTCTTGAACTCAAGTCAAAAAAACCTGATGACCACGGAAGAGTTGCTGTACGCCATCTGTCAGATCAGGCTGAATCACAGCTGAGCTAGAGAACAAGATTTTCATGAAATTGGAGACGCGCTACAATTCTTGACATGGAGCCGATCACCTTACGGGAACGCCAGAAAGAACGACGCCGTAACCGCATTTACGCCGTGGCCATTGACCTCTTCAAGCGCAATGGTTTTCAACAAACCACCGCCACCGACATTGCAAAAGGTGCTCACGTCTCCAGAGGCACATTCTTCAATTACTACCCCTACAAAGAAGCCGTTCTGCTCGACTACGGGGCAGAACTTGTCGATACCCTTGCAGATCAGGCGGAGAGGCACCTGCAAAATGGCGTCACTCCGGAGCAGGTTCTGCAGGACACCTTCAAGCAGCTCGCAGCTTTCTGCATCAAAGACCGGGACCTGTTCCCCCCTCTGGCCTACGAGGTCCTGAACCCCGATCCAGAGCGTGCCCGCACAGCTTATCAGGCCCTTCCCCTCTCCAAGGTGATCGAGATGTGCCTGCGACCCCTCAAGGACCAGAACCGCCTCAGGGAAGACCTCTCGCTGGAACGCATGTGCAACCTCATCGCAGACACCTTCCTGATGGTTGCGCTGCGCTGGAGTGCCTACAACTCTGAAGGGGACCTGGAACAGGAACTGAAAAAATCCCTTTCCCTGATGCTCGAAGGGGTGTTCAGGAGGTAGTTGACACCGGTCAGCCATCAGCGATCAGCAAGTAAAAAACATGCCAGTTCAGAAAGTCTCTGTCTGGCGTGTTCTGTTTGGAGACGGATTGAGGATGGAAAGGGAAAGGCGACTGCAGGAGACCATGGCCTGTGCCTGAGCGTCAAAAGCTGACTGCTTGCTGTGAAGGCTGACCGCTTTCCCCAATTGATGTAGAATTCAGGTCTAATCCACGTGCAAAGGACAGACAGGCAATGCGCAAGATTTTCATCAGCAGTGGGAAGCACCAGTGGCCGTTTTCAAAAGGGCTGGTGGTCGAATCCCTCCTGAATGTCGGCATTGACCAGGATGCAGCGACCGCCATTGCTCGCAGTGTGGAACAGTACATCCGCAACAAGAAGAAACGCAACGTTACCCCGGAAGAACTCAAGGACATGGTCACCGAGTTCACCCGCAAACGGCTGGGCAAGAAGTACGCAGACCAGTTCACCCACCAGATCCCCACTTTCACGGACATCAATGTGCAGGATCAGAGTGGCCTCAAACTCCCGTTCTCCAGAGGGATTCTGGCACGCAGTCTGGAAGTGGCCAGGCTCACCCCCAGACAGGCCTATGAGACTGCCAAGGAAGTGGACCGCAGGCTGCGCATGAAGGGTGTGGAGGAGATCACCTCTGCCGAAATTGAGGCCCTCACTGAAGATGTGCTGGAAGAAACGGTGGGTGCGGCCGGGCGTTCTGCGTACCGCGACAGGTACCACTCCACCGGAGCCCTGATGGTTCAGGACCCCAGTGGCCTGATGTATCCCTTTTCCAAGGGCATTCTGGCCCAATCCCTGCTTGCCACAGGCCTCACCTCTCTGGTGGCCCACCGAATTGCCCGCGACACCGAACTGCAACTCCGGGAACTCCGGCTCAAGAGCGTCACCCGTGCCCAGATCCGGCATGAAGTGGAACAGGCCCTGATCCGTGAAGTCGGAGAGGACATCGCCCTCAGGTACCGCCTGATGCGGGTGATTCGCAATCCAGAACGTCCGTTGGTGGTGCTGGTGGGAGGGGTCTCGGGAACAGGGAAGAGCTACATCGCAGCCGAGATTGCCTACCGTCTGGGCATCACCCGTGTGGTGTCCACCGACTCCATCCGCGAGGTGATGCGGGCCATGATCAGTCCCCAGCTCACCCCAACCCTGCATGCCAGCACCTTCGAAGCCTGGCAGAGCCTGCTGGGTCCAGACGATGACCGGGAACTCCCCACCGAGGAGCAACTCCTTCAGGGCTTCCGTGAGCAGGTGCAGCAGGTCAGTCTGGGCATCCATGCCATCATCCAGCGGGCCATCAAGGAGAACACCAGCATTGTGCTGGAAGGGGTGCACATTGTCCCAGGATACTTCGGCATGATTCAGGAACCTGGAGCGCTGTTCATTCCGATGCTGATGGCCCTGCCAGACGAAGAAGCCCACAGATCCCGCTTCTACAGCCGCGATCAGGAAACCCACCAGCTCAGGCCCAAACAGCGCTACCTCAACCACTTTCTGGAAATCCGTGCCTTGCAGGACTACATCATGGGACTGGCTGAAAAAACCAGTGTTCCCATTCTGCAGTCCGACGGGCAGGACCGCAACGTGGAGCAGGCCATGGAAGTGATTGCCAACAGGGTGCTTCAGAGCGTGCCGATTGGGATGCCGCAACGCCGTTGACCCCCACCTCGCTCGTTACACTCGCCTTCCTCCCCCTGAGGGGGAGGACCTGTCGAAGACAGCGGAGGGGAAACCTCAGGGGGAAGACCTGTCGAAGACAGCGGAGGGGGCACTGGAGAGGGTTACTCCAGCCCAGTGTTCCAGCATCTTCACCACTGCAGTGTGATCCTCACTGGCCCCTATGGTGTCCCTGGCGGCACGGTACAGGCTCTCGGTGATGGCAAAGAGGGGTGTTGGGGCTCCTGCTGATCTGGACACATCCAGCGCAATTCCAGCATCTTTGGCGAGCAGCCCCAGTGCAAAAGTGGCTGGAAATTCGCGGGTCAGGACACGCTGGGGAATCAGGTTCTGGGTGGCGTTGCTGCGCCCACTGCTGACATTGATGACTTCCAGCGCGGCCTCAAGGTCCACCCCCATTTTTGCCAGAGCCACCAGACCCTCACCTGCAGAAAGCAGGTTGATGGCCAGCAGCATGTTGTTGATGGCCTTCACAGCATGACCGGAGCCCACCTTGCCCACATGGACCACTTTGCCAGCAAAGGTGGAAAGAACTTCACGAACCTGTTCAATGGATTCAGCCGGGCCACCGATCATCACGCTGAGGGCACCATTGATGGCCCCTGCTGTGCCTCCACTCACAGGTGCATCCAGATAGGTCACCTGATGCTCCGCAAGGGTCTGGGCCACATCCAGGCTCTTCACCGGGTCACCTGATGTGCAGTCCACCCACAAAGACCCAGGTTTCAGGAAGAACAGCACCTGATTGAGCACCTGGATCACTTCTGATGTGGTGGGAAGGCAGGTGAAGATCACATCCACATCTTTCAGCCCTGAAAAGTCCTCAAGCACCTGACTTTTGAATTCAGCAGCATGCTGCCGGGCTTTTTCTGCGGTACGGTTCCAGACCAGGGTTTCAAAACGCTGACTGAGGTGACCTGCCATGGGGTAGCCCATTGCACCCAGACCAATAAAAGCGGTTTTCATGGGGCCAGACTAACATGACAGGTCACTTTGTCCGAGGGGTTGTCCTCACAAGCCGGGTTCAATTTTGCAGGTCAAAGAGGATGTACAGGTTCTTCAGGGGGCCAGGCAGGTCTGCATCTTCAAACAGGTTCACCATGGCCTTCATGTCCTGAATGTGGTACTTGAAGTACAGCTTGTTCTCGTACAGGTCGATGATGTCCTGATGGACGATTTCTTCAAAACGGCCCCTGAAATCTGCATGGCTTTCATAATGAATCGCCATGATCAGGCTGATCAGGGTGCGCCGGGTGATGTACAGGTGGGGATCATGTGAGTGCAGGTAGTCCCGCACAATGTCGGTGATTTTTCTCAGGGCCTCGCTGTACTCGTGGAACTGCAACTGGGTCTGCTGCTGGATGAACTGGATCAGGGTGTTGCTGCGCAGGGCCTCACTGAATTCGGGAAGGTGAATGGCTGTGCTCAGGTATTCTTCACCGCTCAGGTCGGCACGGTAATGGTGCACCCAGATGAAAAGCACCTGATTGTGAAAGGAGCTCTTCAGGGTGAACATGTGCTGTTTCCGGGCATTGCTCCCCAGATGCACCTCATTCTCGGTGACCTGCAGGATGTCGAGATCCATTTTCTGCTGCATGAACACGGCCATGGCCATGACGGGATCACTGATTCTGTCCAGGGGGATGGTCTGCAATATCTTCATGGCAACCTCGCCTCACTCTACATCAAGAGCATGAAAGCGATTGCCTGTCAGGGGCTTGACGACCCTTGCAGTCAGCCGTGATACACATGGTGCTCAGGACTGCTCACCCACAGCATGTTGCCCTGCACAAAGCGCTCCAGTGAATCCAGCACATCCCATCCCCAGCGTCTGAAAACATACTCTCCCTGGAAGCTGGACATGCTGTAGATGGCAGACTGGCTGTCCATGAAAGCATCGAAAACCTCCAGACCATAAGCGAAGGGAGTGAGTTGGGGGTTCAGGTGCAGGTAATTTTCCAGATTCAGCGAACCGTATCCCACAGGAGCCAGGGTTTCCCCCATCAGTTGCTGTCCGAGTTGCAGCATGTCGGAGATGATGTAGCCGTAATCATCCACAATCTGCAGGGTAAAACTGGATTCGGTGTTCCAGCCTCCCAGCCTGAAAGGGCCCTTGAAATGGAACTGCAGGTTTCCGGCAAGCTCAAAAGCACGGACTGCGTTCAGGTAGGCATTCCCAATCCGGAACCCATTTCGGGTGAATTTGACGATGGCTTCATCGTAGAGTGCAATGGCCCGGGTGCGGTCGAGCCTGGACTGGACCTGCTCTCCGTGCTGTGAGGCAAATCCGCCAAGCTGATCCCATGCGATCTGGTGCAGTTCCATGCTGCCTCCAGTCTAGACCGCTCAAGGTTACCAAAGTCTTACCTTGAGCGGACTTCCAGGGTGTTGATCCACTTCAGAGACAGGTCCCACAGGGCATCCTGATTCTGGGGATCCCGGGCGTATGCAGGGGCCTGAATGGGTTTTTTCAGGTGCCAGAACTGACCATTGCTCTGGATGTACCTGGGTTCCAGAACAATTTCACTGAAGGCTGCAGCGGTTTTTTCTGGCGAACCTGAAACCAGCGATCCCATGATTCGAATGAAAGGACTGGCTTCCCTGAGCAAATCTGAGCGCACCAGACCGGGATGCAGGGCATGGGAGGTGACCCCTGCCCGTCCGAGCTTGAACGCAAAAAGCAGGTTTGCCATCTTGGTGGCCCCAAAAGCATTCAGGGCGTTGAACCTGCGTTCTCCCATCGGGTCCTGAAAGTCAATGCGGGTGGTGGAGGGGGCTGTGACGGTCAATATTCTGGAGCCACGGGTCTGGTGAAGGGTCTCAAACAGCACCTTGGTGAGCATGAAAGGGGCCAGATGGTTCACTGCAAACATGGTTTCCAGTCCGTCACCTGTGAGGGTGCGCGTGGATTTAAATACAGCAGCATTGTGAATCAGGGCATGCAATTCAGCAAGGTCTTTCTGGATTTCCAGAGCGGTCTTTTTCAATGCCCCAAGGTCGGTGAAGTCCACCACGAAAGTTTTGACCTCTGCCTGAGCAGACTCCTGTCTGATCTGGTTTTTTACGGTTTCCAGCTTTTCCTGATTGCGGGCCAGCAGAATCAGGTGACATCCCTGTCTGGCAAGGACTCGGGCGGTGGCACTGCCAATGGCTCCTGTGGCTCCGGTGATGAGGACCGTCTGGTTCATGGGCACTCCTTGCATGAGGGTTATCTAAGAGTGTAACGAATTTGCAAGAGGTGCACAATCCTGCTTAAAAAACAGAAAGACCAGATGCATTTCTGAAATAGGTTTTAAGATGGGCCAAACAGAATTCTGAAAATTTGCACTTAAGGCCACTTTGATGGATGTCTTAAGGTCACAGGGTCATATTTTAAAGACCATACTGCCTCCAACCAGGCGCTGATATCAGAACCAGAAACATACTTGCCCGTAGGGTTGCCACCAGCAGCGTATTCGTCTCTGATGGACTCCATCTTTGAAGAGACATTTCTGATGTCTGTCAGGATACCACTGGCTAACGTCAGTTCCATGACTTTTCTGAATTTCCAGGGACGCTGGAATCCACTGTTGACTGACAATCCTGCGATGCTCTCCTGACAGATCAACAGTCCTCCTGAATATGTCAGTGGGTGCGAAAGATTCTCATACACATGACCGATCAGATGAGGCTGACTTGAAGGCTTTGGCAAGTGACCGAGCAAAACCTGATCCATTGAAAAAAGGTCAGCTTCAAGGCCATCAAAAATCAATTGGTCGCCCTGCAAACCAAAAGTGGTCAGATAACCCCTGGTCCATGCAGAGCAGCCATATGTTTTCAGGTCATCCACCAAGCCATCAGGAAGCAACGGTGGATTTTCTACACCCTGAATGGTCCATTTTTGATTTTCAAAAATAAAGACATCTGGAACCTGACTGGTCATGATCTCACTTTAGCACCGCTCCTCAACAACAAAAAACCTCCCCCAATTGGGGGAGGAAAGCAAAGCAAGGTGGGGAGCTTAATCAGCCAGACCAGGTTGGATTCCGGTGTCCGTGCGACTTGAAGGGGTTCTTTCCTGCTCCACGCTGGGTTTGGCGTAGCGTTCCAGGGTGCGGGCGTCTGCGATCTGCAGCTTGCGCACCAGGTCGAGGCCGGTTCCGGCGGGAATGAGTTTCCCGAGGATCACGTTTTCCTTCAGACCGATCAGTTCGTCCACGCGGCCTGCGATGGAAGCCTCGGTGAGCACGTGGGTGGTGTGCTGGAAGCTTGCAGCGGAGAGCCAGCTCTGGGTGGAGAGGCTGGACTTGGTGATGCCGAGCAGCACGGGTTTCCAGCTTGCGGGGGTCTGACCTTCTGCGAGGGTGTCGTTGAGGCCGTCCACTTCCTGACGCTCCACAACCTGACCTTCGAGGAGGTCGGTGTCGCCACCGTCGGTGACTTCCACGAACTTGAGCATCTGGCGCACGATGATCTCGATGTGCTTGTCGTGCACCTTCACGCCCTGGTTGCGGTACACACGCTGAACTTCGTCCACGAGGTACTGCTCGGTGGCCTGGGTCCCTTTGAACTCGAGGAGTTCGTGGGGGTTGATGGCACCACGGGTGAGGGGCTGACCTGCTTCGACACGGTCCCCATCGCGCACGATCATGCGGTACTGGTCACGGTCGATCTTGATGGCGGTCTTGCTGCTGAAGGCCTCGTCGTCGGCCTGGATTTTCACCAGGTAACGGTCTTCTTCTTCAACAATCTGGGCCACACCATCGCGGTCGGCAAGCACGGCTTTGACCTTGGGCTTGCGGCCTTCGAACAGTTCAATCACGCGGGGAAGACCCAGGGTGATGTCGCTTCCACCTGCCACACCACCGGTGTGGAAGGTACGCATGGTGAGCTGGGTACCAGGTTCACCGATGGACTCTGCAGCGACCACACCGACAGCCTCACCCAGAGACACAGTCTTGGCCTGGGACAGGTCGTAACCGTAGCACTTCTGGCACACACCGCTCTTAACGCGGCAGTTGAGGGGAGTGCGGACGTAGACTTCCTTGATCTCCTCGGTGTTTTTCACCAGGATGCGGAGGTCTTCCACAGAGAGCATGTGTCCGGTGGGCAGGCTCAGGTTGGAGGAATCCAGATCCATGGCCAGGGTGCGGCCATACAGGCTGGTTTCGATCTCGCTGGTCTTGCGGGCGGTCCACTTGCCGGAGCGGTCGTCGTAGTGACCCACAGCGACCACGCTGTAGTCGGTGGTTTCGCAGTCCTCGTCGCGCACAACCACTTCGTGGGCCACGTCCACCAGTTTACGGGTGAGGTAACCGGAGTCAGCGGTACGCAGAGCGGTGTCTGCACCCCCTTTACGGGCACCGTGGGTGGAGATGAAGTACTCCAGAACGGTCAGACCTTCACGGAAGCTCGCCTTGATGGGCACAGGGTAGGTGCTGCCGTCAGGTCGAGCCATCAGACCGCGCATCCCGGCCAGCTGACGGATCTGCTGGGGGTTACCACGGGCACCGGACTGGGACATGATCCACAGGGGGTTGAAGGGGTAGTTCTGCTCGAAGTTTTTGAACACTGCGTTCTTCACGCGGTCGGTGGTTTCGTTCCACAGCTGGATGACCTGCTTGTAGCGTTCCTCTTCGGTGAGGAAGCCCATGTCGGCCATGGTGTTGATTTCGTCCAGCTTTTCGTCGGCCTCGGCAATGATCTCGGCTTTCTGGCCAGGGATCACCACGTCGTCGATGCCGATGGTCACACCGGAGGTGGTGGACAGCTTGAAGCCGGAGTCTTTCAAGGCATCCAGCAAACGGGCGGTTTTCTCCACACCGAGGCGCTTGAAGGAATCGACAATGATGTCCCTCAGGGCGTCTTTTTCGTAGACGGTGTGGATGTTCATCAGGTTCTCGGGAACGGTGGTGCCGTCCTCGGACACGGCCTCTGCAACGATGTTGTAGAAGAACACGCGGCCAGCGGTGGTTTCCTCGAGTTTCCCTTTGAAGCGGATGCGCACGTGGTCCTGCATGTCGATCTCGCCGCGTTCAACAGCGTGGAGGGCTTCCTCGGGGCTGGAGAACACGTACTTGATGCGACCTGCACTGGTGTCCTTGCCGCGCAGCTTGATGGGGCTGTTCAGGTTGATCTGACCAGATTCCAGGGCTGAGAGCACATCAGCAGGAGAATCGAATTCGCTGCCTGCACCGAGGTTGTCGGTGCGAATCTGGGTCAGGGTGAAGATCCCCAGAATGATGTCACGGGAAGGTTTGACGTTGGGCTCACCGTGTGCAGGGGAGAGCAGGTTGTGGGCAGACAGCATCTGGATGCGGGCCTCGGCCTGCGCCTGGGCAGACAGGGGCACGTGGATGGCCATCTGGTCACCGTCGAAGTCGGCGTTGAAGGCTTCACAGACCAGGGGGTGAAGCTGGATGGATTGACCTTCCACCAGCACAGGCTCGAAAGCCTGAATCCCCAGACGGTGCAGGGTGGGTGCGCGGTTCAGCAGCACCACTTTGTCTTCAATCACTTCTTCGAGGGCGTCCCACACGCTGTCACGGGTGTCGCGGTAACGTTCCAGCATCTTGCGGGCCTGCTTGATGTTGGAGACTTCACCTTTCTCTTCGAGCACCTTGAACAGGAAGGGCTTGAAGAGTTCGAGCGCCATACGCTTGGGCACACCGCACTGGTGCAGACGCAGCTGGGGACCGACCACAATCACGGAACGACCGGAGTAGTCCACACGCTTACCCAGCAGGTTCTGACGGAAGCGACCCTGTTTACCACCGAGCAGGTCGGTGAGGGAGCGCAGCGCACGTTCAGAGCCGGGGTTGGTCACGGGGGTGCCACGGCGTCCGTTGTCGATCAGCGCGTCCACAGCTTCCTGCAGCATGCGCTTCTCGTTGCGGATGATCATGTCTGGAGCGCCCTGTTGCATCAGCTTCTTCAGACGGTTGTTTCTGTTGATCAGGCGACGGTACAGGTCGTTGAGGTCGGAGGTCGCAAAGCGTCCACCGTCCACCTGAACCATGGGGCGCAGATCCGGGGGCATCACAGGCACGGTGGCCAGGATCATCCAGCTGGGGTTGTTGCCACTCCTCACGAAGGAACGGGCCACTTCCAGACGTTTTCTGGCCTTGGCGCGCTTGTGGCGGCTGGAGTCCTTCATCTGTTCGGCCAGTTCGGCTTCCAGGGTGGGGAGGTCCAGATCGTCCAGCAGTTCCTTGATGGCTTCGGCACCCATCTTGGCGGTGAAGTCGTAGGACTCGATGATGCGCACTTGCTGGCGCACCAGGTCGATTTCCACGCGACCGGAGATTTCGCTCTTCACGCGGCCATCGTCGGCGAGGTCATCACCGGGGGCCACGCGGTCACCGTTCACCACGAGGGGTTCATCGTTGTAGGGGTAGACGCGGGCTTTGGAGACCACGACGGAAGCAGGCTGGTGCAGGTAGACCGTACCGTCTGCTTCGGCGTAGATTTCCTCTTCCTCGTCGATGGCCCCGACCACTTTCTGACCGGAGACCACTTCGGTGCCGTCCCCGACCAGGAAGTGCATGCTGGGCTTCACATCGTAGGAGGCGATGCGGGTCCAGTTCACGGTCACTTCGGTCAGGCCGGACTTCTTCCTGGTGCCCACACCGCTCAGGTTGCTGACGCGGCTGGTGCGCAGGGTCTTGCCAGCGGCTGCCTTGGCGAGCAGGGTGCCTTCCTCGACAATTTCACCGTGGGCCACGAAAACTTCGGTGCCGTGGGGAACGTACAGGGTGGCCAGGATCTTGTTGTTGGGGTCCTTGATTTCGATCAGGACGCTGTCCTCACCGAGGTCGGTCACAAAAGCGGTTCCGGCCACAGGAGCGGTCAGTTCGAAATCGGCGGTCAGGTCGGCCAGAATTTCACCAGCGCGGAAGGCGTCCATGTCCACGAGGCTGCCTGCGGGCAGGTTCAGCTGGGCCACTTTGCTTTCGCGGTAGTGAATTTCAGTGCGGCGGGGGAAGCGGTACTGGGCCAGACCGTCAATGCGGCTCACCACATTGCCAGCCAGCACCTGACCCTTGGTCACGTACTCGCCGTCGCGCACTTCGGCTTCGGTTCCAGCAGGAATCCCGTAGGTTTCCTGACGGCCATAACGCAGTTCGCGGTACTCTTCATCGGAGAGCAGTTCGCCACGCTTGAGGGGGCGACCATCGCGCATGGCGTTCTGGGGATCAATCACGATGAACTTGCTGAAGTACAGCACCTGCTCCAGCTGGTTCGCCGTCAGGTCGAGCAAGGTACCGATCTTGGAGGGGGTGTCCTTCACGTACCAGATGTGGGCGCAGGGGGTGGCGAGGTCAATGTGACCCATGCGGTAACGACGGACGACACTCTTGGTGACTTCCACGCCGCATCGTTCACAGACTTTGCCTTCGTAGCGCTGTCTCTTGTACTTCCCGCAGGCGCACTCGTAGTCCTTGGTGGGACCAAAGATCCGCTCGTCGAACAGACCTTCACGCTCGGGGCGCAGGGTGCGGTAGTTGATGGTTTCAGGTTTCTCGACCTCTCCGAAGGACCAATCTCTGATCTTCTCGGGGCTGGCCAGAGCAATTCTGACTTTTTTGAAGTCTTTCACTGAATCTCCTTGGTTGAAAGATTCCGACTGGTCCGCTCAGGGACCAGAGAGGGGTGGGCGGTGGCTCACCCCTCGTGTTGTGTTCACCGTCTGGGCATCATGCCTTCGAAGATGTCGATGTCCTTGTCACTTTCGTCGAGCACCTGCACGTCAAGGCACAGGGAGTGCAGCTCTTTCACGAGCACCTTGAAGGACTCGGGGACGTTGGTGTTGGTGACTTCCTCACCCTTGACGATGCTCTGGTACGCGGCGTCGCGTCCTTCGATGTCGTCGGACTTGATGGTGAGCATCTCCTGCAGGGTGTGGGCAGCACCGTAAGCCTCGAGGGCCCACACTTCCATTTCTCCGAAACGCTGTCCACCGAACTGGGCCTTACCACCAAGGGGTTGCTGGGTGATGAGGGAGTAGGGGCCAGTGGAACGGGCGTGCATCTTGTCTTCCACCATGTGGTAGAGCTTCATCACGTACATGGTGCCGACCACCACGGGACCGTTGATGGGTTCCCCGGTGCGTCCGTCGAAGAGCACGCTCTTCCCGGTGCGGGCGAGGGCCACCTGGGCCTTCTCGAAGGTCTCGTCGGAGTCGTCGGTGATGCGGTCCACCACGCCGAGCTTGCCGGCACGGGTGATCACTTCACGTTCGCGCTTGTCGATGCCCAGGCCGCCTTCTTTGCGGGCGTCCAGACGCTGACGGGCAGACTGCTCCAGGATGCGCTTGATGTCGTCTTCGGTGGCGGAGTCGAACACGGGAGTCACGAACTTCACGCCCATCACACGGGCAGCTTCACCCAGGTGGGTTTCCAGAATCTGACCGAGGTTCATGCGGGAAGGCACACCGAGGGGGTTGAACACCAGATCCACGGGGGTGCCGTCTTCGAGGTAGGGCATGTCTTCGGGGGGCAGAATCTTGGAGACAACCCCTTTGTTTCCGTGGCGGTTGGCCATCTTGTCGCCCACCTGCATGCGGCGCTTCTGGGCCACGTACACGCGGACCATTTCACGCACGCCGGGTTTCAGGTCGACGCCTTCATCCCCACGGCGGAAACGCACGGTCTTCACGACGATTCCACCTTCACCGGAACGCACGCGCAGGGAGGTGTCTTTCACTTCGCGGGCTTTTTCACCGAAGATGGAGCGCAAGAGACGCTCTTCAGGGGTGGGTTCGGACTCGCCTTTGAAGCTGGTCTTGCCGACGAGGATGTCGCCGGGTTTGACTTCTGCACCAACGCGGACAATGCCGTCTTCGTCGAGGTCGCGCAGGGCGGCTTCAGACAGACCGGGGATGTCGCGGGTGATCTTCTCGGGACCGAGTTTGGTGTCACGGGCCTCGATTTCATCTTTTTCGATGTGGACGCTGGTGTAGAAGTCCTTGCGAACCAGGGCTTCCGAGATGCAGATGGCGTCTTCGAAGTTGAATCCATCGAAGGGCATGATGGCAATGGTGATGTTGTGGCCCAGGGCCAGACGGCCTTGCTCGGAAGCGGGACCGTCGGCGAGCACCTGATCCTTCTTGACCTGGTCGCCCACTTTGACGATGGGACGCTGGTCGAGGTTGGTGCCCTGGTTGGAACGGGTGAAGCGCACAAGGTCAAAGGTTCTGACGTTGCCCTTGTTCATGCCCAGTTCGGGGTGGTCCTCGGTCAGGGTGACTTCCACACGGGTGGCGTCCACGTAGGTGACCTGTCCGTTGACGTTGCAGACCACGCTGGTGCCGGAGTCGCGCACAACACGCTCTTCCACGCCAGTGCCCACATCGGGGGACTGGGCGCGCACGAGAGGCACAGCCTGGGATTGCATGTTCGATCCCATGAGCGCGCGGTTGGCGTCGTCGTGCTCCAGGAAGGGAATCAGGGAGGTGGAGATGGACACGATCTGCTTGGGAGACACGTCCATGTAATCCACTTCGTCCGGGGGAACGATGACCACGTCGCCGCGTTTGCGGGCAATCACACGGTCCACAGCGAAAGACCCATCTGGATTCAGGGGGGTGTTCGCCTGTGCGGTGATGTAGCGGTCTTCGATGTCGGCGGTCATGTACTCGACCTGCTCGCTGACCTTGCCGTCAATCACTTTGCGGTAAGGGGCTTCCATGAATCCCAGGGCGTTCACACGGGAGAAGGAAGCCAGGGAGGAGATCAGACCGATGTTGGCACCTTCGGGCGTTTCGATGGGGCACACCCGACCGTAGTGGGTTCTGTGCACGTCACGCACGTCGAAGCCTGCGCGTTCACGGGTCAGACCGCCAGGACCCAGGGCAGACACACGGCGCTTGTGACGCAGTTCTGCGAGGGGGTTGGTCTGGTCTTTGAACTGTGACAGCTGGCTGCGTCCGAAGAATTCGCGCATTGCAGCAACGATGGGACGGTTGTTGACCAGTTTTGCAGGGGTGGCTGCATCGGGGTTGCCAAGCAGCATGCGCTCGCGCACACCACGGGCCATGCGGCCCAGACCCACACGGAGCTGGTCTGCCAGCAGTTCGCCCACGGTGCGCACACGGCGGTTGCCGAGGTGGTCAATGTCGTCTTCTTCGACAGGCACTTTGTTCTCAACGACCACGCCGTCTGCATCTGCAGTGGTGGTCACGAACTCTTCGCGGCCATTGTGCAGGGCAAGCAGGTAACGGATGGTGTCGATGAGGCCTGCGTCGGTGAACTTGCCGTCTTCGAAGCCCAGCAGGGTGCGCTCCTCGGTGGTGAGACCGAGTTTGCGGTTCATCTTGAAGCGGCCAGGCTCGCCCAGGTCGTAACGCTTGGGATCGGCCAGCAGGCTGTACAGGTAGGCAATGGCCTTGTCGCGCTTCGGTGGGTCCCCGGGGCGCAGCACGGTGAACAGGCGCAGGAGGGCCTCATCGGCGTTCATGCCAGCGCTCTTGTCGTCGGTGAGGTCCACTTCGCCGTACTCGTTGAGCAGCACACGGATGCTCTCATCGTTCATTCCCAGCACGCGCAGCAGCATGGTGACGGGGAATTTGCGTTTGTTGACCTTCATTTCCAGCACGTCCTGGTTGTTGAATTCAATTTCAATCCAGGGTCCGCGTTTGGGCATGGGGATGATGGCAGCAGTGTAGTACTTCTTGGCTCCACGGTACATGGGGGTGAAGTACACGCCAGGGCTGCGGTGAATCTGGGAAATGACCACGCGGTCTGCACCGTTGATCACGAAAGACCCGTCCACGGTCATCAGGGGCAGGTCGCCCAGGAAAACTTGGTCTTCTTTAATGAGTCCCGTATCCTTGTGAATCAGTTGCAGTTTGGCGTACAGAGGGGCCTGGTAGGTCAGGTCCTTCTCGCGGCACTCTTCGGGGCTGTAAGGGGCGTCACCGATGTTGTACTCAAGGAAATCCAGAACCAGACCGCCACCACGGTTCTTGTCTGATTCGTCGATGGGGAAGACTTCCTTGAAAGCACCCTGCAACCCGACATTCTGACGGCTCTGGGCGCGCACGCCCTTCTGGAGGAACTGATCAAACGATGTGATCTGGACTTCCGTCAGTTCGGGAAGTGGGATGACCTCAGTGATCTCACCGAAGCGTTCGATGCGTTTCGTCATTCACTCTCCTGTCACTTTATGACTGAAAACTTGCGCCTGTGTGCCCTTTGCCCTCGTCAGAGCCCATCGTGGATAAACAAGGCCAGGAGGAGGGTAAGAATCTCTTACCCTCCATTGCACGCTTTTAAAGTTGTGGTGTCTGCTCTTTCAAGAGACTCCTGAATAGCCCATCATGGCCACCAAACTCGAGTATAGAGCCTGCAGGTGAAACCTGTCAAGTCTTTTAGTTCTTGACCGAGACCTTGTAACTCATCCAGGCCAGCACCATGACTTTCGGGTTTTCTGGAACAGGTTGCAGGTTCAGGTACAGGATCTGACTGGGATCAGCTTTCAGGGCCCCCAGCCAGGAAAACTGGTCTTTCCCACCATAAACAGCGGTCTGATAGGTGTTGATCTTGTAAATGGAGTCCAGCAGTCGTTCGCGGGTGGTTTCAAAAGCCTGGCACCCTGAGGCCAGAACTTCAGCAGTGGCCTTGGGATCATTGACCACTTTCTTGAGGGCCTCCTGCACATCAAAGCACTGCCCCACAGACCAGGTGTTGTACACCAGATTGTCACTGGGTGGGGTGAAACTCAGGGGAATCTGGTTTTGAGGGCGAAAGAGGCTGCTTGACATCACCGAGGTCATGTCGGTGATCTGGATGTAGTAGACCTGCATGACTTTGGTGACCTTATCGTAGTAATACTGCAAGAGGTAGCCATCTTTGCCTCCCACTTTCTGCCACACCTGATAATAATGGCCGAGTGCATCAAATTGGTCCACCTGCACATCATATCCCTGGGCCCACAGCCCTTTCTTGACTGCACCATCCCCCTCTTTGCTGCTCTGCAGGCAACCTTTTGATCCGAGCTTGCCAGGAATAGAGATGCTGGCTGGAGCATTTTTTTCCAGTGTGGTCAGGTACCCTTTGCAAGCGTCAGCTTTGAGGGTGGCTGTGAATGAAGCAGGAAAAGGATTGGGTGTGGGAACCTGGGCAAAAGCCACAGATGAAAGCAACGGGGAAAACAGCAGAAAAGGAACCACTTTGCGCATGACACCCATCCTAAAGGGCGAAGATTAGAGGGAGTTGCAGCCTCTTCCTCATGAGCGCCGAGCATTAAGTGATTGTGCGGATGGGGGAGGTTCAGGGGAGGTTTAAAGTAAACCCATGCCAGAATTCCTGCGTTCCACTCCAGAGTCTCAGGGGTTGTCCTCTCAAGCCATTTCTGCATTTTTGAAGCGTCTACAGCAAAACAATTTGGAAACCCACAGCTTCATGCTGCTGCGGCATGGCAAGGTGATCGCCGAGGGCTGGTGGGCGCCGTACCGATCAGATGTGCAGCACATGATGTACTCGGTCAGCAAGAGTTTCACCTCGACAGCCATTGGGTTTGCCGTTCAAGAAGGACTGCTTTCTGTGAATGATCCGCTGGTGTCCTTTTTCCCAGAAGACCTCCCAGAGCACCCCAGTGAGAACTTGAAAGCCATGACCCTGAAGGATCTCTTGACCATGACCTGTGGTCACGATCAGGAACCCTGGTCGGACCGTCACGACTGGATGAAATTTGCCCTGTCCTGGCCTGTGCCCCATGTGCCAGGAACCCATTTCCTGTACAACAGCATTGGTACCTACATGGTGGGGGCTGCCCTCCAGAAAACCACCGGGCAAACGCTGGTGGAGTACCTGACGCCCAGACTGTTTGAACCGCTGGGTTTTGACACCCCCAGATGGGAAGTGGGGCCTGAAGGCTGGAACATGGCAGGCTGGGGACTGTTTCTGCGCACCGAAGAACTTGCAAAGTGGGGCCAGATGATGCTGCAAAAAGGCCAGTGGGAAGGCAGGCCATTGCTGTCCGAAAGCTGGGTTGAGGAGGCTTCCAGAGATCATACGGGTCCTGGAGACGACCTCAATTCTGACTGGAACCAGGGCTATGGTTACCAGATGTGGCGCTGTCGTCATGGGGCTTACCGGGCAGACGGGGCTTTTGGACAATTTTGTGTGATTTTGCCTGAGCAGGATGCAGTGGTGGTTTTGACTTCCGGAGAATCCAGTCGCACCGATTTGATTTTGCAGGCCATCTGGGACGAATTGCTGCCTCATTTCCAGCAGGATCTTCTGTCTGAAGATGAGACGGCCCATCAGGCCTTGCTGGAGCGTTTGCAGCACTTGCAACTTCCCAGCCCTGAAGGAACACGCCAGACCTCTCATCCTCAGTTGTTGCAGACTTACCATTTTGCTGAAAACAAGCTGGGGCTTAAAACCATCAAGCTCGTCCAGCAGGGTGCAGACCACCTGTTCTCCTGGGAAGACGCATCTGGCACCCATGAGGTGCTGGTGGGTGCTGCCCAGTGGGTGCCTTCCGAGAGCAGGCTGTTTCAGGACTGGGTGTGGCCCACTTTTCCCCAGACAGATCAGCCCTGGCCTGTGGCTGCCAGAGGTGCCTGGACCGATGAAACCACCTTTTCTCTCAGGGTGTGCCTGCTGGAAACCCCTTTTACCCCCACCATCACCCTGAAATTCTCCAGGGATGAAGTCTCTGTGGACCTGCGTGGAGCCATTCACTTTGGTCCCACCGAGCGCCCTGAGGTGGTGGGTCATCGAGTGATGGAAAGAGAAAAAGCTTAAAAGCGGATTGCAAAGCTGACTGTTAAAGCAGAGAAGCCCAGAAATGTTCTGGGCTTCATTTGTAGCAGGAAGTTACAGTGGGATGTTCCCGTGCTTTTTGAAAGGTCTGCTTTCTTCTTTGTTGGCCAGCATGGTGAAACCTTCAATGAGTACCCGGCGGGTGTCTTCCATCATGATCACATCGTCGATGTAACCCCGTGCAGCGGCGACATAAGGGTTGTCAAAGGCCTCTTTATAGGTCTTGATTTTCTCGGCCCGGGTGGCTTCAGGGTTGGGGCTCTGCTGGATGTCCTTGCGGTACACGATGTTCGCGGCCCCTTCTGCGCCCATCACGGCCACAGCTGCGGTGGGAAGGGCAAAAACCAGATCGGCCCCCATGTCGCGGGAGTTCATGGCGAGGTACGCGCCACCGTAGGCCTTGCGGGTGATCAGGGTGATTTTGGGCACAGAGGCTTCTGCGTAGGCATACAGCATCTTGGCCCCGTGTCGGATGATCCCTGCGTGTTCCTGCTGCACACCTGGAAGGAAGCCAGTGACATCCACCAGGGTCAGGATGGGCACATTGAAGCAGTCACAGGTGCGAATGAAGCGTGCTGCCTTGTCTGATGCGTCAATGTTGAGGGTGCCCGCCATGAATTTGGGATTGTTCGCCACGATGCCCACAGGCTGACCTCCAAGGTGGGCAAATCCAGTGAGGATGTTGCGGGCAAAGTCAGGCTGCACCTCAAAGAAGAAGTGGTCATCCACAATCTCCCGGATCACTTCAACCATGCTGTAGGGTTTTTTGGGACTGGGATCGATGATTTCAGTGAGTTTTTCAGTGCCCCGGTTGCTGGGGTCTTTTGTGGCCTTGAAAGGGGGTTTCTCTTTTGCATTCTGGGGCAGGTACTCCAGAAGCGTCTTGATCATTCCGAGGGTGTCCTTGTCGTTTTTGCCGGACAGGTGGGCCACCCCAGATTTTTTCATGTGCACTTCCGCGCCCCCGAGGTCCTCAAAAGAAACATGCTCGCGGGTGACGCTCTTGATCACTTCTGGACCGGTGATGAACATGTAACTGCTGCCCTCGGTCATCAGCACGAAGTCGGTCATGGCCGGGGAATACACCGCTCCACCTGCACAGGGTCCCAGAATGGCGCTGATCTGGGGGACACAGCCTGAATAAATGGCGTTGCGGTAGAAGATCTCGCCATAACCGCTTAAAGAGTCCACCCCTTCCTGAATGCGGGCACCTGCGGAATCATTGAGCCCGATCACCGGACATCCGGTTTTGGCGGCCAGGTCCATGATCTTGGTGATTTTCTGGGCGTTGCGTTTGCCCAGTGATCCGCCGAGCACCGTGAAGTCCTGACTGAACACATAGACCCGTCTGCCGTGGATGGTGCCCACACCGGTCACCACCCCTTCACCGGGGGCTTCAATTTCCCGCATCAGGATGCCACCCACGTGCTCTGCAAAAGTGGAGAGCTCCATGAATGAGCCTGCATCGAGCAGTTCCTCAATGCGTTCCCTGGCGGTCAGTTTGCCCTGCTGGTGTTGTTTCTGCTGGCGTTCCTTTCCACCGCCGAGTTCGACTTTCTGCCTGCGTTTTTCGAGTTCCGCGATCAAAGCCTCTAGTTCTGGGTTGTACATTTGTCTTTATTAAACCCTGTTTTGCCCGAACTTGCCTAGGTCACTTGTCCGTTCCTTCCTGAGGAACGCAGACAACCAGGATGTCTGTCCCTGTTCAATGTGAAAATAGCGAGACTTCAGGCAGAGCTGAAGCCTCTCTTTCTGCCATCCTGAAAAAGGTGTGTTGTTCACTGAAGAAAAAGGAGACCCAACGGTTGCCTGTTGTGACCCTGGCCCGGTTGAAGTCCTTCCTGTGGTACTTCTGTCAGAAAAATACGATATGCTGAGGAAGCTTTCGAGAAGCAACACACCCACAAGGAGCTGAGGAGGTTTCCTTTCATGAATGATGACGTGATGGTAGTGGACGATGGACAAGAAACTCCCAAGGCACAACCCAAAATCAGAGTCTATGGCGCAGGCAGTCCGGTGCTGCTGCTCTCGGGTGGCCCGGGGTTTTCAGCCGATTACATGGAGCCACTTGCCAGGGAACTGGAACTTCAATACCAGGCCGTTCTCCCCGACCTGCGTGGAACCGGAACCAACACTGTAGAGGAAACCCCTGAGAACCTCTCGCTGGATGCTCATGTGGAAGATGTGGAGAACATCCGCAAGCAGTACGGCTGGGACAAATTCTCTTTTGTGGCCCACTCCAGTGGCGCCCAGATCGCTCTGGCCTACGCCCTGAAGTACCCCCACTTTGTGAAATCCATTGCCCTGCTGGACCCTGCCGGCACCGACACCGGTTACCTCGAAGAGTTCAACCGGGTCGCCGATTCCCGCCTGAACCGTCTGGACAAAGAGATCCTGGCAGACTGGAAGGCCGGAAATGGGGATTTCACCGAGGGCCTCACCACCCTGCTGTACCGTGTGGTCTTTGACCGCAGAACCGCCAACAAGATCGTGGAGATGGTGCCCCAGAAGTCCTTCTTCAACCAGAAGACGGCAGAGGTGTACACCCAGGGTCTCGTCGACAGTGGCTTCAACATCACCGACCGTCTGGGCGAACTGAGCAGCATTCCTGTGTATGTGGCCCACGGCCTGCTTGATCCCCTGCCTTACGAGGTGGGCAAGAGCATTGCAGAGAAAACCGGAGGCAAGTTTGTGCTGCAGGACAACTGCGGTCACTTCCCCTGGATTGAGGTGCCCAGAGAGTTCTACCCCCAGTTTCTGGGCTTTTTGTTCCAGAACGCCTGGTAAATCCAATTCGAAAAACAAGACCCTCGCTCAGGCGAGGGTTTTTTGCTGGTAGAATGCCTCCAGACGGGGCAGGGATGTGGAACAGTGGGAGGGCAGATACAGGGCATGCTGTTCCTTTGTGAACTGGACCATCTTCTGTTTGCTCTGTCTTGCCTGCTGAGGGCCACCCACAGCGGAAACCATGTCCACAGTGTCCAGTTCAAAATACTTCATGCTGGGGGTCACATCTCCGGCAAGAACCAGATACCTGCCCTGGCTTTTCACAATGACCGACTGGTGCCCCGGAGAGTGGCCAGGCGTGGGCACCACCCAGAGGTCATCGAACAGCATTTTGCTGCTTTCAAAGTTGTGAAATGTTCCATCCTTAAAATCCACCAGATCAGGCTTGAAGCTTTCAGGGAACAGGGAAGGCCAGTACCCTTTCATGTGGGCGAAAGGCTTCTCGGTGGCTTCGAATTCTGCTCTGGACACAAGCACTCTGGCTTTTGGAAATAGGCTCAAATACCCCACATGGTCCTGATGCAGGTGGGTGATGATGATGTGACTGACGTCTGATGCATGAATGCCCTTTGCTTTGAGTTGTTGATCAAGGGCAGGCTGGAAGGGTTCGGGGAACCGGACCATGTTGCGATTCAGCATGCGGTTGAGGGCAGGGTAATTTTTCTGCTCCAGGGCCCGGGGATGTTCACCTGCATCCACCAGAATGATGCCCTCTCTGGGGTGCTCAATGGCCCAGCTCAGCATTGGGATGGATTCACTCCACTCCTGGTCCTGCATCACTTGCATCAGCCGTGAGAAGCCTTCACGGGGAGAGGAGAACCAGCTTTTTTTCAGCTGGCTGTTGGCAGAATTCAGGCCCCAGACCTTCATGGTGAAAAACCAGACACAAGTAAGATACTAGACATATGTCTATTATGTTTCGTGTGTCTGAAAACGTCAAGTTCTGCAGGGCCAACTCGGGTACAATGCAGAGCAGTGGGCACCATGAAGACCGCAGAGAAGACCGAAGACCGCCGCATCCAGCGCACCCGCGACCTGCTGAAATGCACCCTGGTTCAGCTCATCGAAAAACAGGGTTATGAGGGAATTTCCGTGCAGGACCTCACCCGTGAGGCCAACATGGGCAGGGCCACCTTCTACCTGCATTACAAAGACAAGCATGACCTGCTCTGGCAGAGCCTGAAAGCGCCTCTTGAAGACCTCAGGGAGCGTTTCCCGAACAGTGGTGCCGCCCTTCCCGAAGAGCCCAGTCCCATGCTCAGGGCCCTTTTTGAACTGGCTGCACAGGAAAAACTGCTTTTCAAAACGGCCCTGGAGGTCCCCAGTGCCATGCAGGTGGGACAGCACATCCGGGCCTACATCGCAGGATTTTTCCTCAACCGCATCAGGCAGGATGTGCCGGATTCTGCTGAGCCTCAACTGGCTGCAGAATTTCTGGCTGGAGGCATCCTCAGTGTGCTGCAGTGGTGGCTCGGTCAGGAAGAGCCTCAGGACGCTTTCCAGATCACTTTGCTTCTGAAGCAACTGGCGATTCAGCCTGTGTTTCAGGGGCTTTCGATCTGTCAGGAATAAGTTGGAAGAACAAAAAAGAGAGGACCACAGGTCCTCTCTAAAAACTTGCGATTTACAGATTCTTGCTGATGACTTCGCCCAGAGCGCCGATTCCACGGTCAATTTGATCTGCATTGGCGCAGGAGTAACTCAGGCGCAGGGTGTTCTCGCCGCCTCCCAGGGCAAAGAAGGGGAGACCCGGAACAAAAGCCACTTTGTAATCCACGGCCTGCTTCAGGAGTTCGGTGGACTTCATGTGCTCAGGGAGGGTGAGCCACAGGAACATGCCCCCCTCGGGATCGGTGTGGGACACTTCTGCAGGCAGGTATTTGCCCAGGGCTTCCATCATGAACTGCCGTCTCTCACCGTAGACTTTGCGCACCAGTTCGGTCTGGCGACCCAGCACCTCGTGGACCAGTTCAAACACGATCATCTGGTTGAGGGTGGCGGTGTGCAGGTCTGCACCCTGCTTGGCCTGCACCAGTTTGCGGTTGATGGTGGGATTGGCCGTCACCCAGGCGACACGCAGACCCGGGGTGAGGGTCTTGGAGAAGGTGCTCATGTAAATGACATGGTTCTGGCTCTCGTCGCCCCCGGCGTATTCCAGACCCAGAGAGAACAGGCTGGGTGGGAAGTCGCCCCGGAAGCGCAGTTTGCCGTAAGGGTCATCTTCCAGCAGCAGCACGCCATAACGGCCAGTGATTTCCACCAGTTTCTTGCGGCGCTCCAGGGACATGGTGCGTCCGGTGGGGTTCTGGAAGTTGGGGATGGCGTAGATGAATTTGAGTTTCTTCTGCTTCAAAAGCTCTTCGAGGGCCTCGGTGTTGATGCCCTCCTCGTCGGTGGGAATGCTGACGTACTCGGGCTCATAAGGGCTGAAGGCCTGCAGGGCACCGAGGTAGGTGGGGGTCTCCACGCCGATCAGGTCACCCGGGTTGATCAGGATCTTGCCCAGGAGGTCCAGCCCTTGCTGGGAGCCGCTCACCAGCAGAATGTTGTCTGCATCAACGTTGCCATGCTGGGCAGCAATCCACTGGCGCAAAGGGGCGTGGCCTTCGGTGGTGCTGTACTGCAGGGCCTGTGCACCTTGCTCATTCAGGACTTTCTGGGTGGCAGCAGCCACCTCCTGCACAGGAAAGAGTTCAGGGGCAGGCAGACCGCCAGCGAAGGAGATGATGTCAGGTTTCTGGGTGAGTTTCAGAAGCTCACGGATGGTCGAGGAGGTGATGCGTCTGGCACGGTCAGCGAAGAGGTGGTCCCACTGGACAAGAGAAGCAGTCATGAAACACAGTATAAAACTTTTCATGACGTTTTTTTCGTTAGACTGCGTAAAAACGTCATACATTTGCCCGGATGTCAAGGACAACTGCCTGTGCAGAAGCCAAAAAAGAGGCCCTCAGGCCTCCTCATGTTCACGCACTTCAGTAACGCACGTTGTAACGAGCAGTATCAGAAACCCAGTTCTTCTGGGGGAGGGGCTGAATGATGATGGACAGTTTGCGGGCAAAATTCATGTCCCCCCGGATGGTGATGGTGGCAAAGTAATCGTCCTCGTCCCGGAAACGGGCCAGGTTGCGCAGGTCCAGGGGCTCTTTGCTGGCCACCGCCAGCACCTTGTTGAGGCCGTAAGGGGCAGCAATCTCGTATTCAAAAGGGTCATTTCTGTCCGGGAAGACTTTGGTGGTGTTGGCAGGCACAAAATTGTCCCCATTGTCATAACGGTTGGGCAGGATCATGTCGATCTGACCGTCTGCATCGATGTTGAACAGGTACACATAAGCGTCCTGATTCACGCGGGTGTAGATGTGGATGTTTTCACCTGGGTAATAAGAGGGGGTGTTGCCGCCTTTGTCCAGCCACACGTTCACATAAAGATCGGTGGGCACAGGATTCACAATGATGCGCTGGGGACTGATCTGGGGTTTGGCAAGGGCAACAGAGAGGAGCAGGACCGAGGCGGCCAGAATGTGCTTTTTCATGCATTCAAAGTAGCGGCTGGGCAGCGTTTCAACATGATAAATGAGAATGATTTTCTTTACCAAAGTTTGGTTTTTCCTTTATTTTCTATGCAAGTGGGCACAATTTTTCTGTGTCCAGCCCTGCAATGTCAGCAGACAGAGACCATTTCATGCCCCATCTGGAAGTGCTCTGGGAAGTTCCACATGAACAGTGGTGCCCTCACCGAGTTCGGATTCCAGCCAGATTTTTCCCCGGTGTTCCCGCACAATCCACTGGGCGATGGACAGTCCCAGTCCGGTCCCTCCCGGGTCCTCACCCCGGAAGCGGCTGGGATCAGCCCGGAAAAACCGCTCAAAAACCCGCTCCAGATCCTGGGGTGCAATGCCAATTCCATTGTCCCTGACCTTCAGCAGCAGGGTGTCGGCGTGGATTTGCAAATCCACAGAAATCTGTCCTTTTCTGGGGGTGTACTTCGCTGCATTTTCCAGCAGAATCACCACCAGTTGCCTGAGGCGATCAGGATCTCCAGAGACGTTCAGAGGGAGCGTCTGTGCGTGCACGTGGAACTGGTGACGGGGATAAAGCCGCTGAATTTCCTTGCAAGCCCCAGAGACCACAGGTTCGAGGTCAAACACCACTTCACGCAGGGGGGTTCCAGCATCCCCTTTGGCAAGTTGCAGCATGTCCTGGACCAGACGTCCCAGTCGAATTGCCTCTTTCTGGACATCCTGAGTGATTTCCTTTTTCTCTTCTTCCGAAAGATCAGGAAAGCGGGTCAGGATGTCGAGGTTGCCCTGGATGCTGGTGAGGGGGGTCCTGAGTTCGTGGGCGGCATCGGCCACAAAGCGCTTCTGGGACTCAGAAAGCACCCTCAGTCGCTGTTCGCTGAGCTGCAAGGCGGCCTCTGCAAGTTTGCGGTCATGGATGTCAATGCAGGCCCCGATGAACCCTTTGAATTCACCTTCAGGAGTGTACCTGGGGGTTCCACGGTTCACGATCCAGCGGTGCTCCCCATCAAACCTTCGGAGCCTGAACTCCATCTCGAAGGGCCTGTGCAGTTCAAAATTCTGCTGGAAGGTGGTGAGGCAGTGGGAGAGGTCTTCCGGATGGATGCCTTCCATCCAGCCATTGCTGGCCTCCTGAAGTGGGCTGCGACCTGTGAACTCCAGCCAGCGCTGGTTGAAGAAGGTGGCTGTTCCATCCAGGCCACTCATCCAGATCAGGACAGGTGCATGGTCTGCAGCGAACTGGAAGCGGCGCTCGCTTTCCCTCAGGGCGATTTCCGCCTTCTTCTTTTCGGTGATGTCGCGGGAGATCAGCAAAATGGTCTCTCTGGAAAGCGGAATGAAGCGGGCTCCAAACCACACCTCATGGTCTTGCAGGGTGAGGGGATACTCCAGTTCCACCTCCTGTTCCCCTTGCAGGGCGTCATGAATGCGGGACACGAAACGGTCCGCAAAGACCTTCGGGAACAGATCATGCATGGTTTTGCCCAGCATTTCCTGTGAGGGACGGTAAAACAGGGTAGGCTCTGTGGGGGCAATTTCGAGGTGTCTGCCTTCACGGTCCATCACCAGAATCACATCCGTCATGGCTGAGAGGTATTGCCGGATGCGGGTTTCGCTGACTGCTGATTTTAAAGGTTCACCCACCTGCAAAGTCAGGTGTGGAATCTCGGAAAACACATGACAGGTCCAGTTGAAGCCCTGCAGGTTCGCGCGCAACCAGAATTTGTTCCCTGCAGGTTGTCTGGCCTGAAAGACCGGGTTGCAGGTTTCAATGCGACCATGGGCGTCCAGCAACACAAAAGCCCGTGCGTCTTCCGCAAACAGTTGAGGAAGCAGTTGTTTGAGGGACAACTGCTCTGCATGGGCTGGAAGTGATGTCTGCAGGCGGAAGGTGCGGATCAGGTGCTGCAGCCACTGGAGTTGCTGCGATTTCAGGGTTGTCCTCTCTGCCACCTCCACCTCCCATGCTGTGCCAGTGTTGACGAAGCTGAGTCTGCATTTTTAAGACAGAACCTGCTGCTGGACTTCCATTATCCGTGAATTCAGGTCTGATGTGTATTGGGGAAGATCTTAAGAAATGCCGTCAGGAGATGCCTGCTGTCTAGAAATGCAGCAGTTCACAAAAAGTCCAGAAAGGGACCTCATGGTTTTCACCCACCAGAGCTCAGCTTTCTCAATTTCTCAGCGGGCCACATGTGCACTGCTGCAACAGGTGAATGGTATTGTTGTTCAGTCTAAATCTGAAATCATAAAAAGGGTTTGTTTTTGCCTTTGAAGCTGCCTGGTGACATTTGTTCAGCACTTTCAGTGAGAACAATGAGCACCTTTATGAAACGGGTTACGGATTTTCTGTGAAGATGCTCTAGTTGTCCTACAGAGCGGATGTAAAAGATCTTTCTGTCTCCAGAGCAGGAGCTTCATAACATGGACTCTGGAGGTTCAGACCCATGAGCAAAATCAAACTGGCAGTGATTTATTACAGTTCCACCGGTACCAATTACGAAATGGCACAGGCTGCAGTCCAGGCTGCCCGTCAAGCAGGTGCAGAGGTGCGCCTGCTGAAAATCCGCGAGACGGCACCCCAGGAGGCCGTCAACAGCAAACCCGAGTGGAAGGCCCTCACCGAGAGAACCCAGAACATCCCTGAGGTGACGCTGGCAGATCTGGAGTGGGCAGATGCTTACCTCTTCAGCACCCCCACCCGTTACGGGGGTGCTGCAAGCCAGACCCGGGCTTTCATGGACAGCACGGGTCCTCTCTGGGCAACAGGCAAACTGGCAAACAAACTGGTCAGTGTGATGACCAGTGCACAAAACCCCAATGGAGGTCAGGAAACCACCCTGCAGAACATGTACATCAGTCTGATGCACTGGGGAGCCATTCTGGTGCCTCCGGGGTACACCGACCAGAGCATTTTTCAGGCGGGCGGCAATCCTTATGGAACCAGTGTGACAGCCACTGGACAGGGTGTGGACGAGGCCAGCAAGAAAGCCATCGAGCACCAGACCCGCAGGTTGCTGGAGGTGGCCCGTTTCTATCTTTCAGGCCGGGAAAACAGCCAGCAGGTTTCTGCCGACTGATTTTTCAGGTCCTCTTTGCAACAGGAAGCTGAGACGCCAGACATCTGCTCAGGTCAGAATCCTGTCAGAGGGAATTGTGCACAATAAGTCAAGAGCAGCCACCTTCTTCTGCAACGAACGTCTTCTCTTCAACTTGCATGCCCTGCTCCCCACCTTCGGGTGGGTTTTTTGATGGGGCCTGATGGACCGTGGCTGGAACAGAAAACCCCATCCTATTGGCGGATGGGGAGTAACTTCGCACACTCCTTTGAAGTCATCTGTACTGTAGCATTTTGCCGGGTAAACTTAAAGAAATGAGAAAAAAATGACAGAATCGTGGCACAGCTTTTATCGAATCAAGAAAATTAAATCGACTCCGGGTTTTTGACACTTGCAATCTCCAGTGCAGAAAAGGTTTCCTTTCACAGGCTTTCTTTCATCAAGGCACATCACCATGCTCCGAGTGGACGCTTCAGGATCAACTAAGCCATTTCCCTTAACGTGACCAACTGGCAGCTTTTTGCTCACCGGGTGTGCTATAAACCGAGCATGCCTGAGATTGAACTGGTGGCACACAATCCGTTCTGGACCAGGGCTTACCAGCATGAACGCAAGTTGCTGCTGGAGGCCCTTTTTCCTGTGACGGGGCCACTGCTGATTGAGCACATCGGATCGACGTCCATCAAGAACATCGCTGCCAAAGACGTGATTGACATCATGGTGGGGCTCACCCAACCCCTGTCTCAGGAAGCCATCGAGGCCTTTGAAAAACTGGGCTACGACTACATGGGAGAGGCAGGCATTCCCGGACGTTTCTTCTTCAAGCGCGATCCCCGCACCCACCACGTGCATGTGGTTCAGCTGGGTCACGACCATGGTTTCTGGTGGGAACACCTGCTTTTCCGGGATTACCTGCGTTCCTTTCCCGAGCCTGCCCGCCGCTATGAGCAGGTGAAACTGGACCTGGCGGCCCGGTTCCCCAATGACCGCCCTTCTTACACCAGCTCCAAAAGCCCGATCATTCATGAATTGCTGGCCGAAGCCATCGAATGGGAATCCCACTTCGGGCCTGTGCGCCAGATTCAGCAGGTGCTGCAGCAGACCCCCTTCCAGTGGGCCATTGCAGGAGGATGGGCGCTGGACCTGGCCACAGGCAAAGGGCAGCGGCACCACGAAGACATTGATGTGATGGTGTATCGCAAAGAGCAACTCGGACTCCAGCGGTTCCTGCACAACCAGGGCTGGGTGCTTTCCCGCATCCACAAAGGGGAGTATTTTCGCTGGCTTGAAGGAGAAGAACTTCCCGAGGGAGACCACCAGGTGCACGCCACCCACATGGACCATCCGTCCATGGACCTGCTCTTTAATGAAGGGGATCTGGAGCACTGGGTTTACCGTCGCAACCCTGCGCTGACCCGCAAAGCCGCCATCTGCACTGGACCACACGGAATCCGGTATCTGGCCCCTGAGGTGGTGTTACTGTATAAGAGCGGAGGCACAGCGGGAGAAAGAACCAAAGATGCGGAAGATGCAAGGCGCATGTTTCCCATCCTGAGTGCATCCCAGAAAACCTGGTTGTTGCAGCAGCTTCCGCCGAACCATCCCTGGCATGACCTGATTGTGGAGGACCTATGAGTGACCTGTTGCGAGGGGCCACCCCTCAACTTCTGGCCGATTATTTTTTTGGTGGAGAATCCTTTGTCAATCCAGAAAAGATCCTTGACAACCTGACAGCCGAGGTGGCCTGCCAGCGTCCTCTGGGAGCACCCTACAGTGCTGCTGAAGTGGTTGCCCACATTGACTTCTGGCAGAACCACATCCTGGACGCCCTCAGTGGTGTGGGGGCCCGCCCTGTGGAACATGCCATTGAAAGCTGGCCTTCGGTCGAAAAAGACCAGTGGGAACTGCTGAAAACCAGCACCCTTTCCAACCTGGAGCAGCTGAAAAGGTACGCCCTCGAGGAGTCGGACCGCGTGCTCAAAAGCAATGAGACGGTGGGGGCTCGCCTGGAGTCCTTCATGGTGCACAATGCCTACCACTGGGGCCAGGTGGTCCTGCTTCGCCGCATGATGGAACCCGAATGGCCCAGACCCGGCGAAGGCCTGACATGGTGACCGTGGCTGTGCGGTCTGCGGACCCGCTGTCCATTTCTGCAGAGGACCTGCTGCACCAGCTGGGTCCCGAGAAAAATGCTGCATACACTTACATGGAAAGTCTGGGAACGGGCAGCCTGTATGCCTTTCTGAAAGCAGGCTCGGATTTTTTCCTGGCTTATGTGGAGGGCCATGCGGTGGGCTGCGTGGGCTACCGGAAATTCCCATTCGAAGAGACAGATGTGATTGCCCAGATGCGCATGCTGATGATCAATCCTGAGTACCGCTGGAGGCAGGTGGCAGCCGCTCTGCTGAAGGAAGCCGAAACCACTGCAGCCAGAAGGGGATACGTGATGATGCGGGTCGAACTGGACCTCAACCATCCGGAAGCCCAGTTCTTCTTTGAGGAGCACGGGTACAACCGTGTGCCCAAATATGGCCCTTTTGTGGATGACCCCATGATCCTCTGCCTTGAGCGCCTGATCGTCTGATGGAACAACAGAACGTGCTGACCCTTCGGGCAGCAAATCCTACAGGAGCAGAAGCCACTGCCCTGATTGCTGAGCTTGTTGCCGACTTGCAGCTCCGTTACCCTCACGATGATGGCAGTGGTGGCATGATGATGGATGAATTCCTCGCCCCCAGACACCAGTTTCTGATCGCTTTCTCAGATGGAGAACCCGCTGGATGTGGGGGAATCCGTCCTTATCCTTACGAGGAAACAACCCACATTGCAGAAATCAAACGCATGTACACCCGCCCGGACCACAGGGGAAAGCGCATCGCACAGCAAGTGCTTCAGGGGCTGGAAGCCTTCGCACGCTCTGAAGGCTTTACCGTGATCCGTCTGGAAACAGGGACCCGGCAGCCTGAAGCCATCCGTCTCTATGAACGTGCAGGCTACAGGCCAATCCCCAGCTATGCCCATTACATCCATGATCCCGAATCGGTCTGCATGGAAAAACAGCTGTGATGGTTCAGGCCATCTTGTGGGACTGTGATGGGGTGCTGGTGGACAGTGAACTTCTGTGCCAGCAAGGCTGGGTGGATGTTCTGCAGTCCCGGGGGCATGATGTGGGTGTTCCAGCGTTTGTCCAGCGTTTTGTGGGTCACAGCAGCCATCAGGTGCTGGAGCATCTAGGCCTTCCAGCAGAAACCCATGCCGAGGTGCGCAGCCGCATTTATGCCCTCTTCAGGGAACACCTTCAAGCAAGTTCCGGGGTGCATGAGGTCCTGTCGGAACTCCGGCATCTGAAACATGCTGTGGCCTCCAATGCCAGCATGATGAGCCTGAACCTGGAACTCGAACTCACTGATCTGGCCTCTTTTTTTTCTGGTCATGTCTACAGTGCACAGGACACTGGGAAAGGCAAGCCTGCGCCGGACATTTTTCTGCATGCCGCCAGACAGCTGGGTGTGTCTCCAGAGGTCTGCCTGGTCATTGAGGACAGCACACCGGGGGTCCTCGCAGGGTGTGCTGCAGGCATGCAGGTGCTGGGGTATGCAGGAGGGAGCCACTGCACAGAAGGTCATGCAGCACAACTGTTGCAGGCAGGTGCGAAAACAGTCATGACCGATCTGCGAGAATTAAAGCAGTTGTTATGAACCGGTTTGAGGCCCCAGACGAATACCCTCCCAGATCTTCCTGGCTCAGGGATTGCACCGCCTGTGGGGCCTGCTGCACCGCTCCAGACATCAGCACCCTGCAAAAACCGCTGGGTGTTCGCTGCCTCAACCTGCAACACAGTTGCCTCTGCACCATCTATGAAAACAGGCCTGAGGTGTGCCGCAACTACCAGCCAGACTGGATCTGTGGAGAGGTGGCCCCACTCCCCACACTGGAGGCCAGGGTCAAGCGGTTTCTGGAAATCTATGGGCTGGAATAAATGCTGAACCTGCTGTCTTTTTGCTGACAGCTGAAGTCTCCAGACCCCTGTCCTGGGTCACCTTTGGCTTCATGTCTGCATAGTATGCTGGGAACATATGCTTGGCGGGCTGTTCAACACCTTCCTGAAACTCACCAACCCCACGCCCCGATTCACCTCTGAACGCTGCCTGCTGACACGTTACGCCGTGGGTGGCTGTTCAAAGTGCCAGGATGTCTGTCCGCACAACGCCATTGACCTCTCGGGAAACACCGTCACCATCAGCGAGGTCAACTGCACCGGGTGTGGCCTGTGCACCCAGGTGTGCCCCTCTGGAGCCCTTGAATTTGACATCGAAAGCACCATGCATGCCATTCACAAACAGCAAGGGCGTGAGGCGACCCTGGCCTGCTCACAGCTGAGCACCCCCCATCCGACGTTAAAATGTCTGGCCCGGGTCACACCGGCGTCACTGGTTGCCGCAGGTGCCTGGGACAAGGAAGTCACCCTGTTGCACGGAGACTGTGCAAGTTGTCCTGTGGGCGGACCAGATGTGCTCAGGCACCTGATGGACGTGGTGGACATGGCCGACCAGTACCGCGAGGCCACCGGAAGACCCCTGAAGCTGACCCTCCAGCAGGGACAGAACACCTCGAAGGAAAACAAAGGGGCCATCGTCAGCAGAAGGGGCATCATGGGAAGCCTGATGGGAACCGCAAAACAGGTGGTTGCAGACCTGATTCCCGAGCAACCCCTGCCTTTCATTGACTGGTCTGACCCAAAAGAACGCATTCCTTCCGACTGGATCTGGCGCAAGAAAGCCATGAAACCCAGCCCTGCCCCGGAAACAGAGGTCTTCTGGGTCACGCCAGCCGTCAATGACGAGTGCAATTTCTGCCCCGTGTGCATGAATGTATGCCCCACCGAGGCCATCAAGCGCGAAATCACCCCTGAGGGGGACTTCCGCATCATGCTGGACGTGTCTTCCTGTACAGGCTGTGGGGCCTGCATTCCCAGTTGCCCCCAGGAAGCCATGTTCGAGCAGACCCACAGGCCCTTTCACACCCTCTCGGAGATTGTGGTTCTGAAAGAACAGGCCAGGGGTCCGAACTGGTTTGAAGAACCTCTGGAAGAGGAAGGGACCAGCACGGGGCAGGAAGACTTGTAGGGGCGGGCCGCTGGCTCGCCCCACATTGCCAGGAACGTCTGCAGGCCAGACCGCCCCCATGCTGTACAATCTTGGGGTGACGTCGAGCGAGCCCCGAAAGCAAAACGCAATCCAGCACCCTGCACAGGCGGCTGTGGGGGTTTTTGATTCAGGCCTGGGTGGCCTGTCGGTCCTGAAGGAACTGGTGAAACTCCTGCCAGAGGAGCACTTCATCTATCTGGCAGACACAGCCAACTGCCCGTATGGACAGAAGTCAGATGCTGAAATCCAGAGGCTTTCTCTGGAAGCCATGCATTTTCTGCAGGAGCAGGGCGCAAAAGCCCTGGTGGTCCCCTGCAACACGGCGTCTGCGGCTGCTTTGCAGGTGATGCGTGAAGATGCGGGTCCAGATTTTCCTGTGGTCGGTCTGGTCCCTGCAGTGAAACCTGCTGTGGAGAGCACCACCAGCAACACGGTGGGTGTGCTGGCCACCGAGGGGACCCTCAGGGGCAGGCTGCTGCAGGATGTGATTGAACAGTTTGCTGTGCCCAGAGGGGTCAGGGTGCTGAAAGCCACCCATCCCCAGCTGGTGCCTCTGGTGGAAGCTGCACAACTGAACACCCCGGTCACACGGCAGGTGCTCAGGCAGACGCTGGACCCCCTCATGGACGCAGGCATGGACCATCTGGTGCTCGGCTGCACCCATTACCTGTTTCTGAGAGATGCGCTTTTCAGCCTGTATCCACACCTGAACCTGCTGGATTCGGGGTTTGCCGTGGCAAAGCAGACCCGCCGGGTCCTCACCGAAAAACACCTGCTGGCTGCACATGCCAGCGGACACATCGAGATCTACACCACCGGAGATCCCGAAGAAGTTGCCCCTGTGGTCCAGACCCTGTGGGGTGAACACCTGACCGTGAAACACGCGGTCTACCGAAAGGAAGAACATGCCTAGAACCACCCGTGGCACGCTGGAATTGCGTCCCCTGAAAGTCTCCCGCAAAGTGAACCGTTACGCCGAGGGGAGCGCACTCATCGAAATGGGCCACACCAAAGTGCTGGTCACAGCAACACTGGAAAAGAAAGTGCCCTTTCACGTCAAAGGCACCAAGCAGGGCTGGTTGATGGCCGAATACAACCTGCTGCCCCGGGCCACCCACGAGCGCATCTCCAGGGAGCGCGTGGCCAACGGCGGACGCACCCAGGAAATCCAGCGCCTGATGGGCCGGGCGTTCCGGGCCTGTGTGGACCTCAGCTACTTCCGGGACCAGACCATCATCATTGATGCCGATGTGATTCAGGCAGACGGCGGCACACGGGTGGCTTCCATCATTGGGGGGTATGTGGCCCTGCATGACCTCACCGAGCGCCTGTTCAACTCTGGAAAGATCACCGACTGGGCGCTCACCCATGAGATCGGGGCCATCAGTGTGGGCATGGTGGATGGGGAAATCCGGGTGGATCTGGATTACCAGGAAGACGTGAAAGCCGAGGCCGACCTGAACATCATTGCCACGGGAAGCGGTCAACTCATTGAGGTGCAGGGGGGCACGGAAAAAGACCCCATCAACAAGGCCACCTTCGATGAAATGGTTGAAATTGGTGTCCTGAGTGTGCAGGACATTGTGAAAATCCTCAAAGAACAGATCTGAAGGAGGAGAGACATGCAGGTGATCATTGCCACCGGAAATCCCGGCAAGGTCAAGGAAATCGGTCTGGCGATTGCTCCGCTGGGCTGGGAAGCCCTCAACCTCAAAGACTTCGAGGTCGAGATGCCCGAGGAAACCGAAACCACTTACGAGGGCAACGCCCTGCTGAAATCCAGAGCCATCTGCAATGCCACCGGAATTGCTGCCCTTGCAGATGATTCTGGGCTTGAAGTGGAGGGTCTGGGCAACGTTCCTGGTGTGTACAGTGCCCGCTATGGCAACCTGAACAGTGACCAGGAACGCTACGAACATTTGCTGGCCAATCTGGGCAACAACCAGAACCGCAGGGCAAAATTCGTGAGTGTGGTGGTGGTGTCACATCCAGACGGCAAGGATGAATTCTACCGGGGCGAGGTGGAGGGCTTCATCACCCGTGAACCCAGAGGCTCTGGCGGATTTGGCTACGACCCCATCTTCTTTGTCCCTGAGTTTGGTTGCACCATGGCGGAACTCACCCCCGAAGAGAAGCAGTCCATTTCCCACAGAGGGCGTGCCCTCAAAGCCCTGATTGAAGCCCATTCCTGAAGGAGGCCCAGATGATCACTGTCGCCAACCGCATTTATGTCAACCCTGAATTTGCAGCGCAATTTGAAGAACGGTTCCAGAACCGTGCCCGCCAGGTGGACAGCATGCCCGGATTCATTCGCAACCTGGTGCTGCGTCCTGCAAAACCCGGAGATCCTTATGTGGTGCTGACCTTCTGGGAAAGCCAGGAAGCATTCAGAGCCTGGACGGAATCGGACGCCTTCAAACAGGGACATGCCAGAAGTGGCACCCTGCCAAAAGAGGCTTTCACGGGTCCCAATCAGCTGGAAGTGCACGAGATCATCACGGATTCTCAGCAGGGCTGATCTGCTGTTTGCATTTGCAGCACCTTGTAGGGGCGGGCCGATGGCTCGCCCTTTGTTTTTGCCTGGCCCTTCTTAACCATGAACATGAAATAAAGATAAGATTCAGGCGAGATTGTGAGAAAATCGGAGTGTGGGGGATTTCCCCAGGTCTAAAATTTAAAGCAGAACATCTTGTGTGCTTCCTCCCGTCTGTCTCCATGAAAGGTCAACATGAACCACGTTTTACTGCGCAAAGCTTCTCTGTCTGCTCTGGTCCTGATGGCGGCCATCACCACGGCTCTGGCCCAGGACGATTCCTCCCAGCAGGAACAGCCCAGACAGGAAGACCCGAAAACCGAAAACCAGAAACCCGAAGACACCAGCAAAAAAGAGGCTGAAAAACCCGAGAAGAAACCTGATTTCAAGCTGGTGTTGCGCATCAACGAGTACCGGATTCGCAGTGGTCAGCTGGAAAACTTTGTGATCGCCAAGTCCTTCTCGCTGGACAACAACCTGATCGAGCGGTCTGAGAAACACCGGAAAATCTCCACGGAATTGCGTCCCACCCTGGAGAAGATTTACAGGCAACTGAATGCCCGTGAACCGAAAGATGCCCTGTTTTCCAACAAAAAGGGCAACTGGTGGGCAGAGCAGCAGACAGGCTGGAAAGTCGATCAGGAGGCCACCGAGAAAAAACTCCTCGACGCCATCATGGGTGACAAACCCAGCAGTGACCTGGTGATCGAAAAGCAGGAACCCAGACGGTCTGTGCAAAAGTTTGCCGATCAGGGCATCCTGTACCATTTCGGTGGGGGAGAGTCCAGCTTCAAGGGCAGCCCTGATTTCCGCGTCACCAACATCATCAATGGGGCCTCCAAGCTTCACGAGCAGTACATTGAGGCAGGCAAGGAGTTTGATTTCAACAAGACCGTGGGTGACATCAGCAAGGAGAATGGCTTTGTTCCCGGGTATGTGATCCTTGGCGACAAACTGGGCAAGGAAGATGGAGGGGGCATCTGCCAGGTGTCCACCACCATTTTCAGGGCAGCCTACGAATCAGGTTTGCCCATCACAGAGCGCCACTACCACTCCTACTGGGTGCACTATTATGATCCGGTTGGATATGAGGCCACGGTCTACTCTCCAGTGAAGAACCTGAAGTTCAAGAATGACACCGACACCAACATGTTCATTCAGGCCAACTGGGACAAAGCGAAGCAGACCCTGAGGTTTGACCTGTTCGGACCGAAACCTGACCGCAAGGTGACGGTTGGGAAGTCCCAGGTGTCCAATGTGAAGCCTCCTGCGGGGCCGCAGTATGTGGCAGATCCCAGTGTGCGTCCCGGGGGCATCCGTCAGATTGACCATGCCCAGAAGGGGGTCACGGTGGTGATTGACCGCACCGTGAAGTACGACAGTGGAGAGGTCAAAAAAGACTCCATCAAGAGCATTTACAAGCCGTGGGGCAACATCTTTGCGGTGAACCCCAGCGATCCCAGAGCTGCGGATTGATTTCCCCGACTCTCGTCCCCTGCACCTGTGCAGGGAATTTTTTTTGATGTGGTCTTGACGAAAGGTCCTGAACTTGCTAAAACTAGAATGAACGTTCGATCTAAGATCTGGCGCTCAGCGGTGCCTCCCATCTCAGGAAGTGCAGCCACAGGTATAGTACGGATATGTCGCAGACCCGCAACCGCAAAACCGCATCCCAGGACCGCAGGGCAGCCATCCTGCAGGCCATGCTGGAACTGATTGCTGAAAGGGGATTTCACGATACACCCATGACCCTGATCTCCCAGCGCTCTGGCGCAAGTGCAGGCATCATCTACCACTACTTTGAAAACAAAGACCAGATGATTCATGCCCTCTACCGTGAAGTGAAACTGGATTACGCCCGTGCGATCCTCAAAGACCACCCTGAAGCGTTGCCCGCAGCCCGGGCTTTTCGCCAGATGTGGCTCAATGGCTACCAGTACCACCGGGTGCATCCCCGCGAGACCCTGTTCATGGAGCAGTTCGAGAATTCTCCTTTCTACCAGCAGCACGGCCCCATTCCAGAAATCGATGAGGCTTTTGCCCGCGTTCTGCCACTCTTTGAGAAGCCAGAGGGCCGTTTCAAGAACCTGCCTCTGGAAGTGATCTGGGAGATGTCCTTTGGCACTGCTGCCCGTGTGGCCCGTCTGGAACATATTTCAGGCCACCAGATTCTGGACCCAGGAAAGCTTGATCTGCTGGCCCTTGCCTGCTGGCATGCTGTTTCAGAAGCGAATTGATCAGGACTGGCAAAAACTCGCCCCTGCCCCACAAATAGAATGAACATTCAGTCCATCCAGTGATTCCTGTAGCCCTGTTTCTCAGTTTTCCATACACCTCAAGGAGCACCATGAACGAACAACCCTGGACCTTACAACAGATGCCCTCTCAAAAAGGAAAAACCGTGATCGTGACCGGAGCCAACAGTGGCCTGGGTCTGGAAACTGTCAAGGCTTTCGCTGCCCGTGATGCCAGGGTCATCCTTGCCGTCCGCAACACCGAAGCAGGTGAACGGGTGGTCTCTGAACTCCAGGAAGAGCACCCCAGAAGCAAGGTCACGGTGATGGCCCTGGATCTGGCAGACCTGAAAAGTGTCCGTGATTTTGCCCAGAAATTCCAGCAGGAGCACTCCAGGCTGGACCTCCTCATCAACAATGCAGGTGTGATGGCCATTCCCCACAGAACCACCAAAGATGGTTTTGAGATGCAGTTCGGGACCAACCATCTGGGCCACTTCGCCCTGACCGGACAGGTGCTGCCTGCCCTGCTTGCCACCCCGGGGTCCCGGATCATCAATGTCAGCAGTCGTGCCCATGTGATTGGACGCATGAACTTCAATGACCTGATGGGCAACAAAAGGTATTCTCCGTGGCTGGCCTATGGACAGAGCAAGCTTGCGAACCTGCTCTTCACCCTCGAACTGCAGCGGCAATTGAAACTGACCCGTGCAGAAACGCTGGCGGTCAGCTGCCACCCGGGGTGGTCGGCCACCAACCTGCAATATGTGGCCCCCCAGATGACCCGCTCCAGTCTCATGCTGCGGCTCAATCAACTGGCCAACCAGCTTTTTTCACAACCGGCTTCAGAAGGGGTGCTGCCCACACTTTATGCCGCCACCTCAAGCACGATCGAAGGGGGAGAGTACATCGGGCCACACAGAGACACAAAAGGATACCCTGTGCGGGTCAGGGCAAATCCCAGGGCTTACGATGCCGGAGCGGCAAAACAGCTGTGGTCCATCTCTGAGGACCTGACGGGAGTGCAGTACAGCTTCAGTGTGCCTGCTGGAGTGCAGTAAAACGGGAGTTGTAGGGGCGCAGCACGTTGCGCCCTTTTTGCTGACGGGCCAAACAGCCTACGCCACAACAGGCAGGTGAATCAAAAGAAAGCCCTGTAGGATTCCAATAAGGAGATCCAAAAATGATTGAATCTGCAAAAGAATTTGTTCGCCTCAGAAATTCAGACCAGCCAGAGGAATACCACAGGGCTACATGGGAAGAAGCTCCTGTGGAAGTCTGGATGGAAGTGATAGAACACCATCCTGACATGGTGAGATGGGTGGCCCACAACAAGTCCATTCCCAAGGAGCTCATTCGTTTGCTGGCCCAGCATCCCGATTCTGATGTCAGGTTCTTTATTGCTGCAAAACGCAAGACGCCTCAGGATGTGTTGCAGAAACTGACACGGGATCTCTGTGACTCCATTCGAATGCAGGTGGCGGTCAATGCAAAATCCAGCAGAGAGACTTTGCAAATTCTGATCAACGATCCCTGTGACCAGATCAGGGAAAGGGTACATAAGCGCCTTGGGGAATAAACTCAAAACAAAAAGGGCGCAGCACGCTGCGCCCCTACGTTTGATTGCCCGATGTTCAGGCTCAGTGTGTGCTTCTGGGGTCCAGAACGTCACGCAGACCGTCCCCCAGCAGGTTGAAGCCCAGCACCCAGGTGAGGATGGCCAGACCGGGGAAGATCATGGTCCAGGGGGCAAGTTGGTACAGGTCCCTGGAGTCTGCAATCATGGTGCCCCACTCCGGGAAGGGTGGCTGCGCACCCAGCCCCAGGAAGCCCAGAGCGGCAGCTTCAAGGGTGGCTGTCGCGATGGAGAGGCTGCCCTGAACAATCAGGGGGGTCAGGCTGTTGGGCAGCACATGCTTGAAGATGATCTGTCCGGTGGGTGCGCCCAGGGCATGGGCGGCCTGGATGAATTCCCGTTCCTTGACGCCAATGACCACCCCACGGGCCAGACGCACGTACACCGGAATCTGCACCACCGAGACCGCAACCATGGTCAGGTACAGAGCAGCGGTGGCACTGATGTCCGGTGGGCGGATGGCTGACACTGCGATGGCCAGCAGAATCCCGGGGAAGGCCAGCAGGATGTCGGTGAACCAGCCAATCACGTTGTCCACGGTCTTGCCGAAAAACCCAGAGATGATCCCCAGAAAACTGCCGATCAGCATGGCCAGCACAGTGGCCGCCAGACCGATTTGCAGGGAGATGCGGGAACCGTGCAGCACGCGCACCGCCACATCACGCCCGAGGTTGTCGGTGCCGAAAGGATGCTTGAAGTACTGCACTTTGCCGTTCTCGTCGGTGAGTTTTTCTTTCAGCTCGGTGTTCCACAGGGCAGAAATGCTTGGGGGCTGTTGCCTGTCCCTGAAGGAGCGGTCTGTGGTGGCATCGTAGGGTTTGAGGATGGGGCCAATCAGGGCGACAATCACCCAGATCAGCACAATCACCGCTCCCACTTTGCCCGGGCTGGATTTTCTGAACCTCTTCCAGAAGACGCTCTGTGCCTTTCTGGGTTGTTCGTTTGTGGTGCCTGTCTTGACTGCGGTCATGTGTGCCTCACGAGTAGTGAATCCTGGGGTCGAGGTAGGCGTAGCTGACGTCCACCAGCAGGTTCACCACAGAAATCACCAGGGCTCCGAAGATGATGCCTCCCTGGATCACCGGGTAATCGCGTTCAAAGATGCCCTGGGCCAGCCAGGAACCGATGCCTGGCCAGGAGAAGATGGTCTCGGTCAGGATGGCCCCACCAAGCAGCAGACCCACCTGCAGACCGATCACGGTGACCACAGGCAGCATGGCATTTCTCAGGGCGTGCTTGAGCACCACGGTGCGGTGGTTGAGGCCCTTGGCGGTGGCGGTGCGCACGTAATCCTGACTGAGCACCTCCAGCATGCTGGAACGGGTGATGCGGGCAATGATCGCCATCGGAATGGTGCCCAGGGCAATGGAAGGCAGAATCAGGTGCTGGATGCCACTGAGAAAACCATCCATGCGCCCCCTGAGCAGGCTGTCCAGCACATTCATACCGGTAATGCTGTCAAAGTTGATGCTGGGGTCCATGCGACCGCTGGGGGGCAGCCAGGGCAGGGTGACGGCAAAGAGGTACACCAGAATCAGACCCAGCCAGAAGACTGGCATGCTGACCCCGATCAGGCTGACGGTCATGGCAACGTTGTCCAGCGGTTTGTTGCGGTTCAGTGCCGCAATGATCCCTGCAGGAAGACCAATCACCAGCGCAAAAATCAGAGCACCAATCGACAGTTCCACTGTGGCAGGAAAGCGGGCTTTCAGTTCATCAGACACTGGAATCTGGCTCTTGATGCCTGCTCCGAGGTCCCCTTTGCTGAGCTGACCCGCAAATCTGAAAAACTGGGTGTCCATGGGGTTCTGAACGTTGATGAAAATGGGTTTGTTGAGGCCCAGACGTTCCCGGAAGGCCTCCACCACCTGGGGGTTGGCCCGCTCTCCCAGCATCACCACGGCAGGGTCACCGGGGATCAGGCGCACAAACCCGAACACCACAATGGTTACCCCGATCAACACGGTGAGCATGCGAAACAGTCTGCGAAGAATATACGCGGTCAAACTTCTCTCCTTGCAGAGAAAAGGACATAGCCTTAAACTATGTCCCTTTCTCGAAGCACTACATAGACGTTATTGCCAGATCCCTGAAATCAGACGGTTTACTTCTTGCCGTCGATGGTGATCTTGTTGAAGGCTTCGGAGCCGAGGGGGCTGGGCACCCAACCCTTCACGTACTTGGCCTTGCCTGCGAGGGGCTGGCTGTGCACCACGGGGATACGCACGTAGGCGTTGTAGGTGATCTCGTGGATCTTGGCGTAGATTTTGGCCTTGGCGCTCTGGCCTTTGGCGGCCTTGCCCTGTTCGAGCAGGTCAGCGAGGTCTTTGGGGTTGTACCCGGAGTCATCGCTGGCAGAGGGGCCGTAGTAGGCGCTGTAGAAGTTGTCAGGGTCGCCGTAGTCACCGGTCCAGCCGATCATGTAGATGTCGAAGTAAGGCGCGGTGTTGCGGTCCTGCAGGTACTGGGCCCAGTCCTTGGTCTTCAGGTTGACCTTGATGCCGATGCCGGAGAGCTCTGCAGCCACGGCTTCAGCGATGTCTTTGGGGCTGGGGAAGTAAGGACGGGAAACGGGCATGTACCAGAAGTCGAGGCTGAATCCGTTGGGGTAACCGGCTTCGGCGAGGAGCTTCTTGGCAGCAGCGGGATCGTACTTGTAATCGGCAGGCACTTTCTTGCTGTTGGCCCAGCTCAGCACAGGGGGCAGGAAGCTGGCGTTGGAAACACCGATGTCGCCCCAGAACTCTTCCACAATGGCTTTCTTGTCGAAGGCCATGCTGATCGCCTGACGAACCTTGGCGTTCTTCAGGTATTCGTTGCGCACGTTCAGGCTGATGAAGCCAACGTTGAAGGAGGGTTTCAGTACAGCGTCCACTTTGGCGTCGTTCTTCATGCTCTTGGCGGCCTGAGGATCGAGGTCAGAGGTGAAATCGATGGTGCCTGCACGCAGCTCGTTGAGGCGCTGGTTGCGGTCGGTGATGAAGCGGAAGACCACTTCGTCCACCTGGGCCTTGGCATCCCAGTAGCTGGGGTTGGCCTTGACCACAATGCGGTCACCGGTTTTCCAGCTGTCGAAGGTGAAAGGACCGGTGCCCACAGGCTTGGAGGCAGGGGTGCCGTATTTTGCGCCCTGGGCCTTGATGGCGGTGGGGCTGGCAATGCCGAAGTAACCAGAGCCGATCAGGTCGGGGAACACGGTCACGGGGCTGGTCAGGGTGAACTTGACGCTGTAGTCGTTCACCTTGGTGACGCTCTTCAGGAAACCTGCAGCCTCACCCTTGTAGCCGCCCATGAGCTGGCCCCAGATTTCGTAGGTCTTGCCGCTGTCGCGGTAGCCATGCTCGAATTTGGGGTCCCACCAGCGGTTGACGTTGAAGATCACCGCATCGGCATTGAAGGGGGTGCCGTCGTGGAACTTCACGTTTTTGCGCAGGGTGAAGGTCCATTCGGTGGCGTCCTTGTTGGAGGTCCAGCGGGTGGCGAGGCCAGGGATGGCTTTGGTGCTGCCGTCGGCAAAATCCACCAGGGTGTCATAAATCTGGCGCTGCACGATGATGCTGTTGCCGTCGGTGATGTTGCCGGATTCCAGACTGACGGGCTGTCCACCGGAACCATACACCAGGGTCCCACCAGCAGCAAAAGCAGCGCTGGAGAGAGCGAGAGCGGCAGAAATGGCGAGTCGCTTCATACATCCTCCTTCAAGAAACGTAACTGGAATTAACGTTTGCGTACAGCCTACCCAGTGGACTTAAAGTTGTCAACCGTTCTGCGTTTTCACTTAAATGTATAGGAGAGCCTTTTTGCCGTTTTTGTCAATAAAAAACAGCGTGTATCCTGCATACAGCTCTCAATTTGTGAAGTGAAGCAGACAATCTTCCTGCTGATTTCAGGTCCGTGACCTGCATATCGATGCATAAAAATGTCTGACTTCTATGCATTCCAGTATTCAATTTGAACTGGATTCACAGTTGAACTCGGTCCACGAGGCTGGGAACAAAAAAGCGCAGCATGTGCTGCGCTTTTTCTGGTTTCGGATCAGGGTTTGGGTGCTTTGACGGCAACCTGGCCAATCACCTTGAGGTCCAGGTTGTCCTGAACTTTGGCGATGTACAGGTAGCCCGCTTTGCGGTCACCCACGCTGTTGAATTCCACGGTGCCGGAGAGGGTGTTCACCTTCACGCCACGGATGGCCTTCATGACCTGGGCGCGGGTGGGAGCTTTGCCTTTCTTCAGCTTGTTGTCCTTGATGGCTTTCTCGATGCCAGCAAGCACCACGTTGGCAGCATCATAGGACATCAGGCCGTAGCCCAGCATTTCCTTCTTGAAGGTTTTCTTGAAGTTGTCTTCCATCTTCTTGGCAGCGGGCACCACGTCAACGGAAGCAGCAGCGGTGGTGAACAGCACACCCTTGGCAGCGTCGCCAGCCTGCTTCTGCAGTTCGCTGTCGTCCAGGCCGTCGCCGCCCATGTAGGCAGACTTCACGCCTGCTTCACGCAGTTGCTTGACGAACAGTGCGCCACCGGTGGAAGCCAGACCGCCGTAGTACACAGCGTCAGGGTTGATGGCAGACACCTTGGTCACGAGGGGAGCGAAGTTGCTCTTCTCGTCGGTGCCTTCGAAGACCACACGCACACCCTGGGCTTCAAGGCCTTTTTTCACTTCGGTGGCCAGACCTTCACCGTAGGTGGTCTTGTCGTGCACCACGTACACGGTCTTGACTTTCAGGGTCTTGGCGAGGTAGTCGGCGCCTGCAGCACCCTGAGCGTCGTCACGGGCGCAGATGCGGTTCATGTTGGGCAGACCACGGTCGGTGACGGTGGTTGCGGTGTTGGCGGGGGAGACGATCGCCAGGTTGTAGGACTTCACTGCTTCGGAGACAGGAGTCACCACGCTGGAGTTCAGGGTTCCCACAATGGCCAGCACGTTGCGGTCGGTGGCGATCTTCTTGGCCGCAGCCACACCCACGGAGGCGGTGGCCTGGTCATCGTTGCTGCTCACCTGCAGGTCGATGCCGTATTTGTCCAGGAAGTACTTGGCTTTTTCGCTCACAGCCAGTTTGGCGCCCAGGTTGATCTGTTCACCGATGTTGGCCACAGGTCCCGAGAGGGGGCTGAGGGTGGCGATTTTCACGACTGTGGCAGCATTGGCACTGCCCAGGGCCAGACCTGCAAGTACAGCTACACCTAAAACTTTTGCACGCATACCTTTTCCTCCTATGGAACTCCCACCCCGGAGAAAGGGGCAGGACACTGCTGTTTATGCAAGCTGCGATCATGCTATCTTTTCCATTTCAATTTGTCAAACGGTCAATTACATGTGAGAACTGGATCTCAAAAAGCGTCATGGAACACTAAAAGGCAGTTAAGCGCCTTTTAGTGTTCCAGCAACAAATGATTACAACCTGGTGTTCTTTTTAATTAAAGGTTGGGTTAAGCTTCTCCGAGGTAAGCTTCTTTAACACTGTCGTTGTTGGCAATGTCTGCGGCCTTGCCTGCCAGAATGATCTCACCGGTTCTCAGCACATAGGCGCGGTCTGCAATGTCGAGTGCCATGCTGGCGTTCTGTTCCACAAGCAGGATGGTGGTCTTCAGTTCCTGCTTGAGCTTCACAATGATGTCAAAGATGGCCTCCACGAACAGAGGGCTCAGACCCATGCTGGGCTCGTCCAGAAGCAGCAGTTTGGGCTCGATCATCAGGGCACGGGCCACGGCCAGCATCTGCTGCTCGCCTCCGGAGAGGGTGCCCCCCAGCTGGTTTTTGCGCTCTGCCAGACGGGGGAAGAACTCGAAGCCACGTTGCATTCTCTGGGCGATCAGCTTCTTGTCATTGACCAGATAAGCCCCCATCTCCAGGTTTTCAAGGACGGTCAGGCGCGGGAAGATGCGGCGTCCTTCGGGCACGTGGGCCATGCCACGTGCGGTCAGGTCGTTGCTGGAGATGCCATTGATTTTCTTGCCTTCGAGCAGGATGTCACCAGACTTGACCTTGACCATTCCGCTGATGGAGCGCAGGGTGGTGGTTTTGCCCGCACCGTTGCCGCCGATCAGGGCAACAATCTCTCCCTGGTTCACTTCCAGGCTGATCCCTTTGAGGGCCTGGATCTGTCCGTAGTACGTGTTCACATTGCTGAGTTGCAGCATCAGGCCCCTCCTCTTTTCTCACCGGCAGCATGGCCACGGCCCAGGTACGCTTCGCGCACTTTGGGGTTGGTGCGGATGGTCTCGGGGAGACCCTCGGCAATCTTGGTGCCATAGTCCAATACGGTGATCTTCTCGCTGATGCTCATCACCAGACGCATGTCGTGCTCAATCAGCACCACTGTCACACCCAGATCGTCACGGATGCGGCGGATCAGGTCTTTGAGTTCTTCGGTTTCACGGGGGTTCATGCCTGCAGCAGGCTCGTCCAGCAGGATCAGTTTGGGGTTGGTTGCCAGAGCGCGGGCAATCTCCAGACGGCGCTGGTCCCCGTAAGGCAGGTCTGTGGCACCCTCGTTGGCTGCACGACGCAGACCCACGAAATCCAGCAAGGTCAGGGCGGCATCCAGCGCCTCTTTCTCCTGACGCTTGAAGTTGGGGGTGTGCAGCAGGGCATCCCAGAAACTGAGCTTCATGCGCACATTGCGGGCCACCAGGATGTTTTCCACAGCGGTCATGCTGGGGAACAGGCGGATGTTCTGGAAGGTGCGGGCGATGCCAGCGACAGTCACTTCATCGGGTTTGAGACCGACCAGATCCTTGCCTGCCAGACTGATGGTTCCACGGTCAGGCTGGTAGATGCCGGTGATCATGTTGAAGAAGGTGGTTTTTCCGGCACCGTTGGGTCCGATCACGCTGATGATGCTGCGCTCGGGCACCTGAAAGGTCACGTCGTTCACGGCCACCAGACCCCCGAAGGTCTTGCGCAGGTTCTCTACAGACAGAAGCATTATTTGACCTCCTGAACGGGTTGCTGGGACACACCGGAGTTGACGGTGGCACTCTCAGGGATCTTGATGTGTTTGCGCACGGCAGGGAGCAGGCCCTGGGGACGGAACAGCATCATGAAGATCAGCAGCAGACCGAAGAACAGCTTCTCGTATTTGGCAGGGTCAAACACGCCGTTGTTCTGGAAAGCAGGGAGGGTGTTGAGGTACTCAGAGAGGGACTTCAGGAAGTCCAGTTGCAGCCAGGTCACGGCCATGGCACCCACAATCACACCGGGAATGCTGCCCATGCCCCCGAGGATCACCATCACCAGCACACCAATGGACTGGAAGAAGGTGAAGTCTTCAGGAGAAACAGCGGTCTGTTTGATGGCGAAGATGGCGCCCATCACACCTGCGAAGCTTGCACCGGTGGCGAAGGCAATCAGCTTGGTGCGAACCAGGGGCACACCCATGGCCTGCGCGGCAATCTCGTCTTCACGGATGGCAATCCAGCTGCGGCCAATGTGACTCTGGTCCAGACGCATGTTGAAGAGCACGATGACGGCAATGACCACCAGCACCAGGAAGTACAGGAAGAGGGCAAAAACCTGCGGTTCGGTGAGTTCAAACCGGTTGATGATGGGGCTCATCAGGGTGTGGAACCAGCCAATGTGTGGAGGGTTGATGCCCAGCACACCGTTGGGACCGTTGGTGACGGGGGTCAGGTTGTTGGCAAACACACGGATCACTTCACCGAGACCCAGGGTCACAATGGCAAGGTAGTCCCCTTTGAGTTTCAGCACGGGCAGACCGATCAGAACACCCACAATGATGGCGACAATCACGGCCAGGGCCAGGAAGAGCCAGAACCAGTTGCCGTCCAGTCCTTCACCCCCTGCACCGGTGATGCGGCCAATCTGGGCGGAACCGAAAATCCCCCAGGTGTAAGCGCCCACTGCAAAGAAGGCCACGTAGCCCAGGTCCAGCAGACCTGCCAGACCCACCACAATGTTGAGGCCGAGGGCCAGAGCGGCGTAGATCACGATCTGCAGCACCACTTCCAGCAGGAACTCGTTGCGGATGCCGATGATGGGCATCACGACCATCAGGGCAGGGGCCAGCGAAAGGATTTTGGCCCAGGTGTTGGCTTTGCTCTTGAAGGTCAGCACAACCGTTCCCAGGAAGGCCGCGAAGAAGAGTGCCTGCACCAGGTTGTTGGCGGTGGTGGCCACGGTCAGCATCAGGGTGCTGGTGACGGCGGTGTAAATCAGAATGATCAGGGAAGCCAGGGACGGATTGTCCAGGATGCCTTGTTTTTTCACAGCATGTGTCATGGGGACCTCTTATACCTTCTCGGTGGTGGCTTTGCCGAGCAGACCAGCGGGCTTGAAGATCAGAATGACGATCAGGGCCATGAATGCACCCACATCTTTCCACTCCGCGCCAATGTTCATCAGGACGCTGCCAATTCCTTTGAGGAAGGCGTTGTCCGTGAAGGACATCTTGATCCCGAAGACGCTGATGGCTCCAATCAGGTTTTCCAGGAAGCCCAGCACGAGACCCCCGACCACAGCTCCAGGGATGCTGCCAATGCCGCCAAGCACGGCTGCGGTGAAGGCCTTGATTCCGGGAATGATGCCGATGTAGCCGTCCACCTGGGTGAATTTCACGCCCCACAGCACCCCTGCCACACCACCGAGTGCACCCCCGATGAAGAAGGTCAGGGAGATGATGTTGTTGGTGTTGATGCCCATCAGGCGTGCGGTCTGGCCGTCTTGTGCCACAGCGCGAATGGCGGTTCCGAGTTTGGTTCTGTTCACCAGGAAGTTCAGGCCGATCAGCATGATGGCTCCAACGATGATCAGCAGCAATTCGGTGGGGGTGAGGCCCATGATTTTTTCACTGCCCAGCACGGAGGGGTAGGACAGACGGTCCGTTTTTTCCTTGATGTTGATGAACAGACGCAGAGAGTCTTGCAGCAGGAAGCTGACCCCGATTGCGGTGATCAGAGGCACCAGTTTCGGCGCACCCCGCAAGGGCCTGTAAGCCAGCCGCTCAATCAGAATGTTCAGGCCTCCGGAAATCAGCATGGCGACCAGCAGGGCAATGATGATTTTCACGTAACCATTCATTTCTGTGCCGCTCAGCAAAGAGAGAACCTGATAACCGACGACGGCCCCGGTGGCGAAGACCTCCGAGTGGGCGAAATTGATGAGTTGCAACACCCCATAGACCATGGTGTAACCCAGGGCAATGATGGCGTAGACCACTCCTAAGATCAGTCCTTGCAGGATGATCTGTTGCCAGATTTGTAAGTCGCTCATTGAACCTCCACGCATCACACCGAAAACTCTGGATTTTCAGTGTGTCACCAACCTTGTCTTCACCTGTCCTGGACAGCCCGAATGGACTTGCAAGCTGAACAGGACCTGAATACTCGGTCATAATAACGATGCCCAAAATCCTTGTCAATGAAAATATGGCTCTGGGTGCATAAAAAAGGCGTACTGTATACACTTGTACTGAGAAAAATTCGTTTAGAGCGGCATTTATTGTTATTCATTGAACTAGGCATAAAAGCTTAGTGTAAGAAGGACGCCATTTCTGCCCAATGTGCAGAGATTTTTCGGAGTTATGTGAAGAAATGCCATCGAATTGTGGTGGTGAAGCGCTTACGAACAGGATTTTGTAACTGAAAATGTTGACAATCTGCATTTGGAACCTGTACCAGCGTTCCAGGGGATTGTTACTCCCAGCGTAGACCTGTGAATGAACTTCCAGCTTACAAAGTGGGGCCATGGAAGTTCTCCATGGCCCACAAAGAAACCCTGAGGTTGAACGGTTGAAGGTTAAACGATCAGTAGTTGCTCAGGTAGGTGTCGAGTTCCCACTGGTGCACCACTGCACTGTACTCACGCCATTCCTGGCGTTTGGCTTCCACAAAGTGCTCCATCACATGCTGGCCCAGGCACTCGGTCAGGACTTCACTGCGCTCCAGGGCGTCCACCGCCTGATTCAGGTCCCCAGGAAGTTCGCGGATCTTGTGCTTGCGCTTCTCGCGCACGGTCATGTGATAGATGTTGCGCTGGATGGCCGGAGCAGGCTCCATCTGTTTCTCAATGCCATCCAGCCCCGCTGCAAGCATCACGGCCAGGGCAAGGTAAGGATTGCAGGAAGGATCGGGCATTCTCAGTTCAGCGCGGGTTCCGGCACCCCTGCGGGCAGGAATGCGCACCATGGCAGAACGGTTGGAGGTGCTCCACGCGATGTTGACCGGAGCCTCATAACCAGGCACCAGACGCTTGAAACTGTTCACCAGAGGGTTGGTGATGGCGCACATGGCATCCGCATGCTCCAGCAGACCCCCAATAAAATACAGTGCAGTGTTCGAGAGCTGGTATTCTGCCTTCTCGTCATAGAAGGCGTTCTTGCCATCTTTGAAGAGGCTCAGGTGCACGTGCATCCCACTTCCGTTGATTCCAGCCACAGGTTTGGGCAAAAAGCTGGCCAGGAGGCCATACTCCAGAGCCACGCGTTTCACCACAAATTTAAAGGTGGAAATGTTGTCTGCGGTTTCCAGGGCAGGAGCATAACGAAAATCGATCTCGTGCTGTCCGGGCGCCACCTCGTGGTGGGCCGCCTCAATCTCGAAACCCATCTCCACAAGCTTGTTGGTGATCTCCCGGCGAATGCGCTCCCCCTTATCAATGGGAGCCAGATCAAAATAACCTGCCTGATCGTTCACTTTGGTGCTGGCCCTGCCATCCTCTGAATGCTCAAACAGAAAGAACTCGGGCTCAGGACCAGCAAACAGCTCAAAGCCCATCTTCTTGGCGCGGGCAATCTGGCGGCGCAACACATACCGGGGGTCCCCCTCAAAAGGGGTGCCATCGGGCAGGGCCACATCACAGATCAGACGGGCCACCTTGCCCCGCTCGTACTCCTCATGGCTGAACTTGGGAAAGATCAGGAAAGTCGAGAGGTCCGGCTTCAGGAGCATGTCAGATTCTTCAATGCGGGTGAACCCCTCAATGGAAGAACCATCAAACATCACCTCGCCGTTCAGGGCTTTTTCAAACTGGCTGGAAGGCACCTCAATGTTCTTGACAATGCCCAGAATGTCCGTGAACTGCAACCGCAAAAATTGCACATTGTTCGTGTTCAGGGCTTGCAGAATGCTCTCTTTTGTGTGCGGCATCTCGCTCCATCCTTTCTGTGCTTCATCAAAAGCAGCGAGACTCTGGACCATGAACCTGTCGGGAAGGTTCGTGATCAGAAGAAATTCTTCTGACCTTCAGAATGGGTCGTCTGCTCGGTATTTCCAACATTCAAAGTCTAAATTTATGCCCTGTGGGTGTCAATGAAGAGAGAGCCGAGGGCCGAGAGCTGAGAGCCGAGGGCAAAAAGCAGAAGGCAGCGAAGGAAGTGCCAACCGAACCGCTTCGGGGCGACCCAGGGCGAAGCGGGCCGCCCAGCGAGCACATCTTTGCATCAAGAAGAGGGCCGTCCTGCAAGCGCGTTGTGGGGTTAAGAAGGCGCATCTTGGGGTCAAGAGGAAGGCAGAAGGCGGATGTGGGGGCGGGCCGCTGGCTCGCCCCAGGTCATAGAAATGGGTTCATTGCCAATCCCGAGTTCTCACATCGGAAAAGGGTTACCAATGTCCCTGCCCGGAAGACCTACACTGAAGCCATGATGACCCGAAGCTGGCAAGAGGTCCGCGCGGACTTTCCCATTCTCAGACGCGAGGTGAACGGCAAAAGGCTGGTGTATCTGGATTCCACCGCCACAGCCCAGAAGCCCAGATGTGTCATTGACGCTCTGAGCCATTTTTATGAGCACACCAATGCCAACATCCACAGGGGGGCCTACTCCCTGTCCATTGAATCCACCGATCTTTATGAACAGGCCCGTTCCCGAATTGCGGCCCTGATTCATGCACCGGAAACCGGGGTGGTTTTCACCCGCAACACCACCGAGGCCATCAACCTGGTTGCCCGCACCTGGGCCCTGGACCACCTGAAGAGCGGAGACCAGATTCTGGTGACGGAACTCGAACACCACTCCAACCTGGTGCCCTGGCACATTGCAGCAAAAGCAACTGGAGCCGAAGTGGTTGGTGTAAGGATCACTTCTGAGGGCCGTCTGGATCAGGAGGACTACCAGCAGAAACTCCGTTCAGGCAAAGTCAAACTGGTGGCTGTAGGCCACATCTCCAATGCCCTTGGGACCATCAATCCGGTGAAACAGATGGCTGTGCAGGCCCATGAGGCAGGGGCCGTCATTCTGGTGGATGGTGCCCAGAGTGTCCCTCACCTGCCTGTGAATGTGCAGGATCTGGATGCAGATTTCTATGCCTTCAGCGGACACAAGATGTGCGGACCCACAGGAGCAGGCGTGCTGTATGGCCGCCCTGAATTGCTTGAAAAGATGTCTCCTTTCCTGGGAGGAGGGGAGATGATCGATCAGGTCTTTGTGGAGCACTCCACCTATGCAGACTTGCCCCGCAAGTTTGAAGCAGGCACCCCTGCCATTGCGGAGGTGATTGCGCTGGGTGTGGCTGCCCAGTATTTGCAGGACATTGGCCTGGAGCGCATCTGGCAGCATGAGCAGGAACTCATGCGGTATGCCCTGGAACGCATCAGGGATGTTCCAGAACTGACCCAGTATGGTCCCATCGGAGAGGACCGTGCAGGCGTCCTGAGTTTCAACCTCGAAGGCGTTCACTCCCATGATGTGGCCGGTTTCCTGGATGAGCAGGGCATCTGTGTGCGAAGCGGGCACCATTGTGCCCAGCCCCTGATGCGTGCCCTGGGGGTGGGTTCCACTGCACGGGCCAGTTTCTATCTGTACAATACCCGGGAAGACATCGACCTGTTCATTGAGGCGATGCAGAACATTGCCCTTTTCTTCAAGGAGTGACATGAGCCTGCTGGAAGACCTTTACAAACAGATCATTCTGGAGCATTACAAAAAGCCCAGAAACTACGGTGAACTTGAGCCCCACACCCACCGCCAGGAAGGCAAGAACACCTCCTGCGGAGATGAGATCACGCTGGACCTGACCGTGGAGAACGGCATCATCCGGGAGGCCCGCTTCAAAGGGCATGGTTGCGCCATCTCTCAAGCCACTGCAAGCCTGATGACCGAGGCCATCAAAGGCAAGAGCATCAGTGAAGTGCAGGACCTGTCCAGTTACTTCAAAAACATGCTGCGCAGCGGAACAGCCCATCCTGAACTCGGGGACCTCGGGGCTTTGCAGGGCATCAGCAAGATTCACGCCCGGGTCAAGTGTGCCTCCCTGCCCTGGACCACCCTTGATGAGGCCCTCCGGCAGAGCGACAACGCCAACTGAGCGTCAGAAAGCTGTTCCAAATTGCCCCACAGTCAACACCCCTTCAGCCTGTGCTTTGCCATAAACCCCGAAGATGGGGTTTTTTTGTGCTCTTTCCCTGCTCAGACGGGTGACAGCTGCCAGGGGTTCACGTCCTGCAGTGGCATCTTTCGGGCTGACGTTGGGCATGATGCAGCGGATGCAGGCCCCGATCATTTCCAGCTCCAGGCCATTTTCCCACCTGAGTCTGGAGACCTGTTCCTCGACAAAGGGTGCAAGTTCTTCATGGTCGATCACCAGGTTCGGGCGGAAACGTTCGAGTTCCACCGGTGGATGTCCCTCTTCAGAAAGACGCTGGTTGAGGGCACGCAAAGAGGCCAGTGAAACCACATGCAGAGGCATCAGGGCCTTTCTTGTCTGCCCCTCTTTCCCCAGGCGAACCAGTCTGAGCGGTCTTCCCAGGGTTGAGGTCAGCCACCTGCTGGCATGCTCTCCGGCATCAAACCCCGAGAAAGTTTCATTGACTTTCTCAATGTCATTCCAGATGTTCACTTCACAGGGGTTTTGTGAAATTTGCCGGGATACCCTCAGGTCACTGCACCCTGGAGACCGCAACACCAGATCATCTCCATCAAACCCAGGCTGGATCAGGGCCATCTGGTGGATTTCTCCCATCCAGACCTGCTGGTTCTCACTGTTGATGATGATCCATTCGCGGTCCCCATCCAGACCTGCATCTGGAGTGACCCTTGCAGAAATCACCTGGATTCCGGCACAGGATTTGATGGGATAGATCCACAGGCCGACAAGCTGGAGTGCAGAAAGAAGAGGAGGGTCAGTCATGAAGTGTCCTTTGTTCCCTGATCTTACAATGCCCTGATGTCCTGTGCAGATGACTTCTGGATTCGGTGCAACTGTCCTGGCCTCTCAGTCGTATTACATCAAAACCGATTACCCTGTGAAGGGTAACGATTCAGCCCACCTGACCGCAGGCCGGGCTGGACCAAAGGAGAACTCACTTTGTTGGAACACCTGCAAGACCTCATTCTGAAGTTTGGTTACATCGGTATTGGTGCCACACTGCTGCTGGAAACCGGCTTCCTGATCTTTTTCTTCCTTCCCGGAGACACCCTGCTGCTCGCCGTGGGGGCCATTGCCTACACAGGAAAACTGGCGCTCGGACCTGCCATTCTGTCTGCCTTCATTGGGGCGGTGCTCGGAAATGCTGTGGGATACTGGGTGGGGGCGAAATACGGACGGGCCGTGTTCAGCAACCAGAACAGCCGCCTGTTCAACCCTGAGAACATTGCGAAAGCCGAGCATTTCTACAACAAATACGGGGCCATGGCAATCATGCTTTCCCGCTTTGTGCCCGGCGTGCGCGCCATTGTGCCCACCATCGCTGGCATGGTTCGCATGAATTACGGCATGTTCATGCTGTTGAACATTGCCAGTGCCGCCCTGTGGACCGTCAGCCTTCCGCTGCTGGCCTACTATGTGCTGCCCCTCACGGGCCTCACCGAAAAAGAAGTTGAGAAGTACATCCTGGTGATGGTCTTCCTGGCCTTCCTGATCCCGCTGATTCCGGTGGGCATCCGCATGCTGAAACCCAGAAAGAGCATTCAGGAAAAAGTGTAAGTCAAGGTGCAACAAAAACAGCCCCAGATCTGGGGCTGTTTCTTGATGAAGCAGCAGGATTTAATCCAGGAAGTCGCGCAGTTTGCGGGTTCTGGATTCGTGGTACTTCAGTTTGCGCAGCGCCTTGTTCTCGATCTGGCGGATGCGTTCACGGGTGACGTTGAAGTACTGGCCCACCTCTTCCAGGGTGTGCTCGCGTCCATCCACCAGGCCCTTGCGGAGTTTCAGCACCATGGCTTCACGCTCGGTCAGCTTGGAGAGGGCTTTTTCAAGTTCCTCGCTGAGCAGGGTCTTGGCAGCGTTCTCCACAGGGCTGTCCAGGTTCTCGTCGGGGATGAAGTCCCCGTAGAAGCTGTCCTTCTCGTCCCCGATGGGGGTTTCGAGCGACACAGGCTCCTGGGAGACCTTCTGCACTTCCTCCACCTTGGCGGCGTCCCAGCCAGGGCCCATGGCTTCGGCGATTTCCTCATAGCTGGGTTCGCGGGACAGTTCCTGCTGAAGCTGACGGGCGGTGCGGGTCAGCTTGTTGATGGTCTCCACCATGTGCACCGGAATGCGGATGGTGCGGGCCTGGTCGGCAATGGCCCGGTTGATGGCCTGACGAATCCACCAGGTCGCGTAGGTCGAGAACTTGTAGCGGCGCTTGTACTCGAACTTCTCCACGGCACGGATCAGGCCCTGGTTGCCCTCCTGGATCAGGTCCAGGAAGCCCAGGCCACGTCCGGTGTACTTCTTGGCGATGGACACCACCAGACGCAAGTTGGCCTCGATCAGTTGCTGGCGGGCATACTGTCCGTCTTCCACCAGACGCTGCAAACGACGCTGCTTGCGCTCGTCCTCGCTGTGCTCTCCGGCTTCGATGCGCTTGCGGGCCTCTTCACCTTCTTCAATGCGGCGGGCAAGGTCGATTTCCTCGTCGAGGGTCAGCAGGGGAACGCGACCAATTTCATGCAGATACTGGCGCACCGGGTCGTTGGAAACGGTTTTGGGAATGTCGTCGAAGAACTCATCTTCTTCTTCTTCGTCTTCCTCATCGTCGTCAAAACCCAGAACTTCTTCATCGTCATCGGCGAGGTCACTGATCTCAATGCCCTGACGCTGGATGTAATTTTGCAGGTCTTCGACTTCTTCAAGCAGGTCGGCTTCGGAGGTGCCGCTGCCTTCCAGGGCTGCACTGAGGGCCGTGGCAATTTCTTCGGTGGAGAGCATCCCCATGGTCTTGCCCACCCGCACGAGGTCCTGAATGGCCTGATGCTGCACGTAGGGTTTCTCGACCCTGGGGGTGTCGTCAGGCTCGATGGCCGCGCGACGTCCCTTGGTTTTTGGAGCTTCTTCTACCGTGGCTTTTTTGCGGGTCCGCACTTTCGCGGCGCTCTGCGACACAGGAGTGCTTTCTTGTGGTGCTTCAATGGTCTCGCTGGTCTTCTTGGAGCGTGTGCGTTTTTCAGTCATGTATCACTCCCTCACGGCAAGAATACCGCATCATAGAAGTGTAGCAAATTTTATGGGAGAAGTCTGGGAGACTTCACAAATTTGCTTCACGTCTAACCCTTTACGAGGCGTGTTTCAGTTTCGTTCCCGAATGCCCCGCAGCACTTTATAGCTCTTGTTCTTGATGACCAGCTGAACCTTTCCATGCTTCTGCATCAGGGGTTCATACGGCAGGAACTGGTTGGCCACCACCCAGACTTCCCCTCCGGCCCTCACGTGCTGGTAGGCCACCCGGATGAACTCCTCTGCCACTTCAAGAATCACATCTGTCCCCACATGGAAAGGTGGGTTCATGACGACCAGATCGAACTGGGCCTGTTCTGGAAGGGCACTTCCCACATCGCTGTGCAGGGCTGTCACCTTCAGACCAGCATCCCGGGCGTTGATCTCAATGCTGCGCACAGCAGCAAGGTCCTCTTCCAGCAGGGTCACTTCTGCACCCAGCTGTGCACAACGGAGACCCAGCACCCCTGCACCTGCCCCGATGTCCAGCACCTGTTTTCCTGCAGGAGAGGGGAGGTGTGAGAGAAGAAGCTGGCTTGCATCGTCCACTTTGCCTGCACTGAACACTCCGGGTAAAGAAGTGATCTGCAGACCTTCAAAGGTGTACTGGTGGGTTCTGGCAGCTTCGATCTGGGCCTCTGCGTTCTCCTTGATGAAGCCTGCAACACGCATGCCCTTGTGCCGCTCAAGCACCTCACCTTCACCGAAAGCAGCCTTGAACCACTTGAAGTAGCGCTCAAAGCCTTTGTCCTTGTCTCCGGCAATCAGGCAGAGGCCCCCGGGCTTTGTGCGGGCAAAAGCGGCCTGCAAATATTCCCGGACAGCTTCATTGCCCTTGTCTGCAGGCAACACAGCCAGCACAGTGTCGAATTCCCCCGTCATTTCCAGAGGCAAAGCCGCCTGAACCGTCACCCTGGGATCATCCATAAACTGGCGCTGCAGCACCTCCAGAGCCGCCCTGGAACGCTCTGCCAGCGTGATTTGAGGTTCGGTCAGGTACAGGGCCACCGCGCCATTCTGTGCTGTCAGGTCCAGAATGTGCTCTCCCAGATCCACAGGAGGATTCAACAGCACGCCCAGCAGGAGCGCCTGGGCATCGTCCAGCCCTGGATACCCCCGCACCCCCGGTTTGGTGAGGATGCCCCTTTCGGGCAGTTTGGGGGGAAGTTTGGCAATTTTGAGGTCAGAATACATCAGCACTATAGTGTACTCGTTATGGTGACTGTGGACTGTGGAATTGAAGGATTTGAAAAAAGGGACCTCAGGTGACCCCCTCCTGGTCTTTGGAAACCCAGATCGGTGACTTCAAACTGATCCTGGGCATTGATGAGGCAGGCAGAGGGGCCCTTGCTGGACCCGTGGCTGTGGCCGGTGCGATTCTTCCTGCAGAGCGGGTGGTGTTGCCTTACCGGGACTCCAAGACCCTGAAGTTTGAACGCAGGGTGGAACTCGCTGAGCATGTGAAATCCTACGCTGTGCGCTATGCCATCAAACTGGTGCCTGCTGCTGACATTGATTCCACTGGCATCCTGAAAGTGGTGATCCGGGCCAGCGAGGAGATCATTCAGGAGCTGCAGCCAGAAGCGGTGATCACGGATTATCTGAAGGTGAAAACAGGATTGCCCCTGCTGGCCGTTCCAAAAGCAGATGCAAATTCATACACGGTGGCTGCAGCGAGTTTGCTGGCCAAGACGGCCAGGGACCAGTACATGATTGAACTGCACGAAAAGCACCCGGAGTACGGTTTTGCAGGACACAAGGGTTACGGGACCCAGGAGCATGTTCAGGCATTGCAGAAGCATGGGGTGACCCCGGAACACCGCAAAACCTTTGCTCCGGTGGCCCAGGGGTTGCTGTTTTCAGAGAATTGAAGGATTCTGCTGCATCTGAATTCCTTTTCAGATCACAAAATGCATGATTTTGAGTCAAAAATTGCAAATTTTATGGATCAATCCCTTTTCGAGGCCACTGGCTGCCTGACAGCCTTCTTTCTCTGCACAGGGAAAATTTTGCAGCTGTGGCTTTGAATTTCAAAAGGTACGTTATAATCTATAAAAGCAAAATTTGGGGAGTGATCTTGTGAGCCGTTTAGCCCTTGTACTGCACAACCATCAACCCAACGGGAACCTGCCAGATCTGCTGGAGAAAGCGCATCAGACGGCGTACCTTCCCTTCTTGAAGGTGTTACAGGAACACCCCAGAATCAAAATCAACCTGCACTATTCCGGCACCCTGCTGCAGTGGATTCAGAAAAACCACCCAACCACCCTGCAGCTTTTAAAGCAACTCGTGGAACGGGGCCAGGTGGAACTGCTCGGTGGGGGCATGCATGAACCGCTGCTTCCCCTCATTCCCAAAAGGGACCGCATGGCGCAGATTGCTGCCCAGAGGGACTGGATGGCCCAGCACCTGGGTTTCCGCAGCAAAGGGGTCTGGCTTGCCGAGTGCGCCTGGGACACCGACCTCCCTGAAACCCTCTCTGAGTGTGGGGTGGAATTCACCTTGCTGGACGACACCCAGATCCCAGAGCAGGCCCTTCCTGCGACGTATTACCTGACCGAGCACGATGGGCACAACGTGCGGGTTTTCGTGATGCAGCATCAGCTTCACAACCAGATGCCTTACGCGCAGCCTGCCACCCTGATTGAGAACATCCGGGCGCAGAAACAACTGGTGGTCCTGGGTGAGGATGGAGAAAGCCTCGGTCTGATTGGCGACACCTACCAGCGTTGCTACATCGAAGGCTGGTTGCAGAATTTCTTTACGGCACTGGAACAGAACAGGGACATCCAGCTGGTGCACCTCTCTGAGGAGCTCAAACAACCCTGCAGTGGTCTGGTTTACGTGCCCAGCAGCTCCTTTGCTGCCCCGGATGGCTACTTTCGTCAGGCGATGGCCAAATATGCGGGCATCAACAACCTGCACAAGCGCATGCGTTACACCAGCCTGAAACTGGACATGACCCCCAGGGCCTCACAGCAGGCTTATGAGCACCTCTGGCGGGGCCAGACGGGGGACGCCTACTGGCCCACCAGCGCCGAATACAACTTTGTGCGCTTCGAGGCGTACCGCAACCTGATCCGCGCCGAAAACGAAATCGAGCCCAGAAAATACAGCTGGCTGGAAATCGATTACCGGGACACCAACGGAGACGGCATTCAGGAACTGATTGCAGAGAGCCACACCATGAACCTGCACTTCTCACCCACCGAGGGTGGAAGCCTGCAGGAGTGGGATTATCGGGAAAAAGCCGTCAACCTGGTGGACTCCTACAGCGACCATCCCAGAACGCACCCCAGAACCCTGGTGGAGCATTTCTTCGGGGGAGAGGTCAGCCTCAGGTCCTTTGCCAGCGGCCAGTATCTGGAACTCGGAGATTTCTCCACGGGCCTCTTTGATGCGGGGAAATACCGCAATCGGGTGACGTTAAGCCGCATGGGCATTGTGCGGGGTCCTGCAGGGATTCCAGTTCCGGTGGAACTCAAAAAGAGCCTGAAGATCCTGCCCAAGGAACACCAGATCGAACTGGAGTACCGCATCACCAACCATGGGGACTGGGACATCATCACCCGCTTTGGCAGCAAATGGAATTTCGGGTTGCTGGCCGGAGATTCCCCGGACCGATACTTTTACATCAATGGCCGCAAAGTGGGCAGCCTCGGGTCCACCCAGGAACACCGTGAAGTCACCCATGCAGGCATCGTGGACGAATGGCTGGGCATCCGGGTGGTCTTCGAATTTGAGGGCAGAGAAGCCACGATCTGGCACTATCCGGTGGTCTGTGACCGCAAACGCCCCCTCTACCAGTCCAGTGTCTTCATGCCTGTCTTCGATCTGGACCTGCCCAAGGGCCGTTCCAGAAGACTGGCATTCAACGTGCACGTGGAGGAGTTGTAACACGTGGATCTGAGACCCATGGAAGAAGCCACCATTTATGACCGTCTCACAAAAGAAGGTCTGGGCAGGCTGATCCACCGCTTTTACGATCTGGTGCATCAGCATCCCTTGCTCAGGGAAATCTTTCCTGAGGACCTCACCGAGACCCGTGAAAAGCAGTTTGCCTTCATGAGTGGCTTTTTCGGGGGTCCACCTTTATATATGGAGAAATACGGACACCCCAGGCTCAGGATGCGCCACCTGAAATTTCCCATCGGAGAAGGGGAGGCCAGGGCGTGGCTTGCCTGCATGGAGCAAGCCCTCAAGGACACCGTGCCCGATCAAAAGTTGCGCGAGGACATTTTTGCTGCCCTCGCGCGAACTGCCGTACACATGATCAACCAGTGAAGCTCTGGGGTGAACCCCTCAGTGGTCCACCAGAACCCCTGCATGCAGGGGAGCGGAGTCCACAATGGTGAATTCACCACACACGTCCTTGGTGAGGATCAGTTCAGAACAACTCCAGGTGAGGTGGGGAATGTAAGTCTGCTGGGCCAGTTGCCACACAGACTCTTCTTCCCAGGGAACGATGCCAAGTCCGACCGTGATGTGGGGCAGGTAATCTGCGCCATCCACGGGTTTGAACGGTTCTCCGCCAAGGGTCCTGCACATCTGGTGGGCTTCCCGGAAACTCGGGGTGCTCTCCAGCGAGACGTAAAGCACATTCGGGAACCTTTTCCACCCGCAGGAGCTGAGGGTCAGTGGGGAGAGGTTGCGGCTGAGGTCATGAAACTTCTCTTTCAATTCCTCTTCGCTGCCCTGCCAGAAAAACGGAGAACGCAAGTTGATGTGGGGCACTCCGTATCCTGCCAACTGATGATCTCGCTGAAACGCCCGAATGAAACGCATCAACTCGGGGTGGGGCCAAACCAAAACGCCGTATAAGGTCATAGGACTCAAGCCTTCGTTATTTTATATCGGCAAGCCCCTGCACCGGAAGCAATCTGACTGATGCGGGTGATGGGCACACCAAGAAGTCTTTCGTAGAGGCTCATCTCACACTGGCAAATTGCCTTGTAGCGCCTCGCCACAGCGATACTCGGGCAGTTGCGTTGTTCGAGCAACCATTCACCGTCTTCGGTCAACGTTGCCTGATATCCAGCTTCGCACAGCAACTCTGACAACTTCCGTACTTTTTCGTCCAGACTTAAGTGTTCAAGCTGAGGAGCCAGTTGCCGGTACAGGGATTCCTCGCGGGCGGTGAACAGCTGAAACACCATCTGCTGGCCATGCAGTTCCTCCAGGTGCCCGAGCAGGTCCAGGCACAGCCCCGAGTAATTCTTGGGAAAGGCTTCCTCGCCCTTGTGGGTGAGGTGGTACACGTACTGCGGACGCCCTTTGCCACAGCGTTTTTCCAGTTGCTGGGTGATGTACCCTTCTTCCTCAAGGTCCAGCAGGTGCTTGCGGATGGCCGGAACCGTGACCCCCAGCGAGGCTGCGAGGTCCTGGGTGGTGCCCCCGCAGCTCTCCTTGAGGTGCGAAAGAATTTTTCGTTTGGTGTGGTCAGGGTTCGGTAGCATAGGGGTTAAAGCATGGGCAGAGATTGCAGGCTCTGCACGCTGATGCGGCCTGCCAGATTCTGGCTGATCTTGACGAGGGACTGCGCGGAAGAACTTTCAGGGTGGGAGATCACCACAGGGGTGCCCTGGTCGGAGGCTTCACGGAGCGGCATGTCGAGGGGAACTTCACCCAGGAAGTGGAGGGACATCTGTTCGGCTTTGCGCTTGCCGCCCCCGTGTCCGAAAATGTCGTAACGGGTGCCGGTGTCGGGAGCCACAAAGTAGCTCATGTTTTCCACGACGCCCAGAATCGGGATGCTGCTCTTCTTGAACATGTCCATGGCACGGGCGGCGTCAATCAGGGCCACATCCTGAGGGGTGGTCACAATCACGGCTCCGGTGATGCTCACGGACTGGGCCAGGGAGAGCTGCACATCGCCCGTCCCTGGAGGCAGGTCGATGATCAGGTAGTCGAGTTCTCCCCACAGGGCTTCTTTGAGGAACTGCTGGATCGCTCCGTGCAGCATGGGACCACGCCACACCAGTGCCTGACCTGCAGGAACCAGGTTGGCCATGGACAGGAACTTCACGCCAAAGCGCTCCAGAGGCAGCATCTGCTTGTTCTGGTTGGCCTTGATGCGGTCTTCGGTGTTGCCCAGCATGTGGGCAATGCTCGGACCGTAAATGTCGGCGTCCATCAGACCGACCCGTGCTCCGCTCTGGGCCAGGGCTATGGCAAGGTTGGTGGAGACGCTGGATTTGCCCACGCCTCCCTTGCCGCTTCCCACCAGGATCACATGCTGAATTCCAGGCAGGGCAGGCTTGTTGCTGGCGCGCACGGTGGCGCCGAATTCGACAGTGACACTGCTGGCACCGACGGCTTCGATGGCGCGGCGAACGTCCGCCTCGATCACCCCTTTCAAGGGGCAGGCGGGCGTGGTCAGGTTGATCTTGGCGTGAACTTGCGTTCCCGTCACCACCACCCGTTCCACCATTCCCAGCGAAACCAGATCCTGATGCAGCTCGGGGTCATTCACGAGGCTCAGGGCTTTTAACACGATGTCTTCAGTGACCACAGGCATAGCAAGCAGGGTAGCACCACTAGGCCATTTTGCTCAAGGATGGGAGTCACAATACTTAAGATCAGCTGAAATATGGTGGTGGGATGCCGTCAAAGACGTCATTTGTGCTTTTTTCTCTATTGAGAAGCGGTCAGCTTTCAGCCCTCAGCAGTCAGCAAAAGATGAGAATTGCAGGCCAGAAACCCTCGAGTTGGGGAGAAGTTGAAACCACTGCGTTGTGTTTCTGGATGGCTTCTTTCTCTGGACCAATCCACAGCAAAAGCTTCAGGGTGCTGAGGTCTGACCGCTGACCGCTGATGGCTCTCTTCCACAGCCAGGGAGACCCAGCACCTGGCAAACGGTGGCGTAATGCTTCATTACTTCTGCGGCTGCAAGTCGGCTGTCTTCCTGAAAGGCGTGCTCACTGACGAAATTGTCCAGATTCAGGTGGCCATAGACCACTCCATCAAACACAATCGGGGCATTGATGTTGCAGCGGATTTCACCCACACGGCTGTCCTGGTTGAACACAGGGATTCCATCTCCATCCCAGCCAGTGGTCTCAATGGACACCGAGGCAATCAGGTGGTTTCCTCGCAGAATGCGGGGTTGTCCTGACCTCCAGCTGGCTTCGGGATTGCGGTACCATTCCAGCTGGTGTTCTCTGGAATAACTGACACCCAGAAGGCTGTCGTCGTAACCCACCTGGGCGATGCGCATGAACTCCTCGCCTTGCCAGAGGTCCATGCTGCCTGCCTGGGCACTGGGGACCATCTGGACGGCCAGTTCCAGCATCATCTGCCAGTAGGCCTGATCTGGTTTTTGTCTGGAATGCAGCAGGCCCAGGGTGGTGCTCATGCTGTCAAACACCGCCCGGCGGTTGATGGAAGTGACGTTTCCTGGAAGCTGGTTTTTCTGCTGGCTCTTGCTCTGGTACATGCGTTCATCGGCAAGCTGCACCAGCAGTTTCTGGTCTCCCTGGGATTCCTGAGGGTGAAAGGCCACACCTGCACTGAAGCTGCCCATCCCAAGGGTACTTTCTTCCACAGCCAGACGCACTTTCTGCATCCGGGACAGCACCACGTGCACCTGGGAGGATTCCAGTCCATGCAGCAACACTGCAAATTCGTCTCCACCAATGCGGAAAGCCAGATCCGAGGACCTCAGGTGCTGCTCGAGTTGCCTGCCCACCTCACGGATGAAGTGGTCTCCGGCTTCATGGCCCCGGGTGTCATTGATGTGTTTCAGGCGGTTGAGGTCCATCATCACCAGGGCAAAAGGCATTTGCTGTTGCATGAATCTGGCCAGGACCCCTTCAAAGGCGCGACGGTTTCCCAGACCTGTGAGCGCATCTGTGTGGGCCATTTCCATCCAGGTGTCCTTGCTCCGCGATTCCGGATGCCTGACCAGAGCAAAGCCATACAGGTCAGGATGGTGCAGGGGAATCAGCTGTCCTTCCACGCAGATGCCTTCATCGAAGCAGAGGGAGACATCTGCAGGTTCCTGGATGTTTTGCAGGGTCACAGTGGAGGAGAGGACACACCTGGGCAGCAAAAGGGTTTCTTTCCATCCCAGAGCGGCCAGGAGTGCACTGCTGGCCCAGACCAGTTTTTCATGTTCAATCAGTCCATCCAGAGGATGCATGGTCACTCCACAGGGCACGTCGTGTTGCAGGCCTTCCGTTGGGAGCCTGCAGGGATGCGGTCAAGCATGTTGCACAAAGAAAAAGAAAACGAGCGGTTTCATCTCAGTGTAAACATGGGTGTCTTGTACAAAGCTTACACGGGACGTGCATCCGCTTTGACAGCCCATCTTCTGTTCAATTGTCTGTCATGCCTTTCTTCATAAAAGGCGCTATAATCAGCCCGTGATTCCCGCGTGTGGTCCTTACCTGCCTGAACTCCTGCTGGAGGAGGGCGACATCCGAACCTACCTGGGTACGGACACCATCACCGGTATGCCGGTCCTGCTGTACCTCAGTGAACACGCCCTGCCTTTCAGTGAACTGTCTGCCCCCCACCTGTTGCCTTTTCTGGATTCAGGCACAGAAGGCAGAGACCATTACCTGACCGCTGGGCTTCCCCTCACCTTCAGAACCCTTCCCAAAACCCTTCCCAGAGAACTGCTGGAAGACATCTGGGAGGCTGGTCTGCAAATGCTTCAGGGCCTGCACGAAGCAGGAAAGACCTTTGGTCGCCTGACTGCCCACCACTGCCTGCTCAATGGCAAGGATGTGCTCTTCGTGGGCGCAGGCCTGACTCCGGGCAGCGAGAAAACCGACATCCGCAACCTGGCCAAACTGGTCATGCACCTGATGGGTGGACAGTCGTCTTCGGAACTCAACACGGTCATGCGCAACCAGCTTGAACGCCTGATGCAAAACCACTTCATCAGTGCGGCTCACCTGCTGCGCGACCTGCAGAACAGGCCCAAAACCCCCACCCAGAGTGTGCTGCAAACCGTCAAAACCACCCCTGCTGAGCCCGAGCCAGAGGAAGTGGAGTTTGAAGAAACCGAAATCAAACTCGACGACGCCCCCCAGGAACCCCAGGCCCCTCCAGTGGTGGTTCGCATTGGGTGGGATGATGATGAGTCCTGGAGGCAGGTTCAGTCCCCTGCGACAGCCCATCCTGCACAGAACCAGAACACTTCTGGCATCATGCGGTATCTTGCAACCATCGGGATTGCAGTGCTGCTCCTTGCTGGAGCAGGTCTGGGCTGGTGGTACGCTGCCAGACAGCAACAGGCCATTCCGGAAGCCAACAGTCCCACCACCTGCTGTGTGGTGGACTTCAGCCTCACCCGCAAGAGCCAGCCTTACAACGCCCAGGCCAAACTGATTGCTGTGAAAGTGCCAGAAGGCAGCAGTTACAAAGCAGGAGACACGCTGGGTCTGGTTCCTGGTCCTGTTCGCTTTCCCTCGGTCAAAGGGGAATACGTGCTGAAAGTGGAGGTTCCCGGTCTGCGCACAGCCCCCTTCCAGCTTGACATGCCCACTTCGGGCCCCATGACGATTGACCTGCAGTGAGCAGGAAAACCCAGGGCACATCAAAACAAAGAGAGGGACACCACTGTGTCCCTCTCTTTGTTTTGGGTTCAGCCCTGATTGGTGATCCAGAGCCTCGCATACGGGGGAAGCGGAATGTACCCGAGGTGCAAATCCAGGTGGGTCCCTGAGATGTGGTCGAGGGGCTGGTGGTATCCTCGCTCGTGCAGGATGTGGATGGGATATTGCATGTGGTGTTCGCTGAAGTTGTAGAACTGGATCATGTGGCCCATCGGGTGTGGCCTTTCCAGCACCAGCACTGCAGGAATTTCGCTGTTCAGGACCCAGGTGGACTGTCCGGCGTGAAGCTGCGGCAGCATCTTGCGGGTTTCAATCAGGTGCTTGAGGCCCAGAAACATCTGGCCATGAGAGGTTGAGGGGTCATGGCGTTTTTCTGCAACAGCCCAGTCCATGCAAGGGCGGTGCACCCAGCGGTTGTCCATCGCATGTTCACTGCTCTGGGTGAAGGTGTAATCGTTCAGCAGGGCCAGCTCATCGCCCATGTAGAGCAGGGGGATGCCCCCATACCCGAGAACCAGAGCATAAGAAAGCAGGCTCCGTTCAATGGACAGGTGCTGCAGGTGCTCGTTTTTTTCTTCCAGCGCAATTTCCAGACCGTTCAGGCTGGCCATGCTGCCCGAGATCCTGCGGTCTCCAGTGCGCCTGTTTTCCTGGAAGACCAGACCTCTCGCATGGGAACCCGGGAAGTTTCCAGAGTAGAAGTCACTGAGAAAGCGGCGGTGGCCCTCTCCGTGCAGTCCGGCCTGGGCGGCATCCTCATCTGAAACGGCCCAGCCGATGTCATCGTGGCAGCGCACATAGGTGGCCCAGCTTGCAGAGGTGGGTTTCTCCGGGAAGTTCTGCAGGGCTTTCTGCATCAGAAAGGCGTTTCTGGAGGCAAGGCTGGACCAGATCTGCACCATCAGGCTGTTGTGGTAGGCCAGATCCGAAACCTTACCATAGTGCTGTCCTCTGCCCAGGTAATGGATCAGTTTGTCAGGTGCAACGATGGCTTCTGCTTTGAAGAGCACTGCAGGGGCCACAATGCGAACCACAGCACGCAGGGCCTGGGTGATGTCGTGCACTTCCGGCAGGTTCTGGCAGTCGGTGCCCATGCGCTTCCAGATGAAGGCAATGGCGTCCAGACGGAACACATCCACCCCTTTGTTGGCCCAGTACAGGATGATCTTCACGAACTCCAGGAAGACATCGCTGTTGGCCCAGTTGAGGTCCCATTGCCAGCTGTTGAAGGTGGTCCAGACCCAGCGCTGCATCTGTTCATTCCAGGTGAAGTTCCCAGGTGCGAAATCCGGAAAGATTTCCAGCAGTGTACGCTCGTACTGGTCGGGCAGGGTGCGGTCCTCATAGGTGAGGAAATAGTTGCGGTGGATCTCGTTGCCTTCTCTGGCTTTGACGGCCCAGTCGTGTTCTTCTGCAACGTGGTTGAGCACCAGATCCATGCACAGGCTGATTTTTCGCTGCCTGAGGGCGGTGGTGAGCTGTTCCAGATCGGTTTCTGTCCCCAGATCCTCCCGGATCTTCAGGTAGTCCTGAACGGCATAACCGCCGTCGTTGGGGGCAGGTCTGGGTTGCAGCATGGGCATCAGGTGCAGGTAACTGACGCCCAGTTCGCCCAGATAATCCAGCTTGCTGTGAATTCCCTTCAGGTTTTCGGCGAAACGTTCGGTGTAACATACGTAGGCAAGCATGTTCTCTTCCTGAAACCAGTCCGGTTTGAGCATGCGTTCCAGATCGAGCTGCTTCAGGTCCTCAGGGCGCTCCTTGTAAAAATCCAGCATGATGGGCAGCAGTTCCTGCAACAGACGCAGGGCCTGATGACCGTAAACGCTTTCGATGGAGGCCAGAAGGTCAGGGGCGTAGCGCTGGTACCTCGCCTCGAACATCTGGCGGTCTGCTTTGCTGCGCAGGGCTTTGCGGATGATGGCTTCTGCTTGAAACGACATGATTACAGTGTAAATGCTTTTGACGGATTTGTTGAGAGGCTGATCTATGCCAGAACTTTGAAAGCGCTTTCGGATTTCTGGCAGGGCCCACCCATCAGACAGGCCAGCAAGGCCTTCAACCCACTGCCAGGCCAGCCATGCTGAAGAGGGGAAGGCACTTCTGTGCGCAGATCAGCACTCGGCAGGATGAGGATCTCGCCTGCCAGAGGGTCTTTTCCTGCTGGCCGACTGCTGACCGCTGATGGCTTCAAACAGGGCTAGACCCATTCAAGGTGTCATGATACACTTGTAAAGCTTGTTGCTTTTTAAAGGCAACGTCACAGGTTATCAAAACCGTCTTCCCTGAGAAATCAGGGATGTCAAGGAGGACTCATGAAGCGTACCTACCAACCCAACCGCAGCAAACGTGCCAAAACCCACGGCTTCCGTGCACGTATGAAAACCACTTCCGGTCGTCGTGTGCTGTCCCGCCGTCGCGCCAAAGGCCGTCACCGTCTTACTGTCTGATTTCTAAGGAATCAGGCGTAGAATTGGCGTTGTGGATGCAGGGCAGAGCCCAAAATCAATAAAGCGCTTTGTCGCCCTGAAGGGGGATGCGGAGTTTCGCAAGGTCCGAAAAGGACCTGCCATCCGCACCCCCTATTTTACGTTGCGCAAAGTGCCCTACAAACCCCGCCACGGACAGAAGTACGACCCCCGTCCGGTGGTGGGGATTGTCACGTCCAAGAAAGCACTCGGCAAGGCCGTGGAACGAAACCGGGCGAGACGTCGTATCAGAGAAGCGTTGCGTCTGGGCTCGATTCCCCCCTGCAAGGCCATCGTGATGGTGAATCCCGAGGTCCTGACGGTCGACTTTGAGACCCTCAAACGTGCGCTGGAGGTGGCTTTTGCCAAGTAAAGCTGTGCAAACAGCAGTGTCCATGATCCGGTTCTACCAGCGGAAGCTGTCCCCCTTGAAAGGGGCTCCGAGCTGCCGTTTTCACCCGACCTGTTCCCAGTACACCCTGGAAGCCATCGAGCTTCACGGGGTCATGAAGGGAAGCTGGCTCGGGCTCAGACGTATCCTGAGGTGTCATCCCTTCCACCCTGGAGGGCATGACCCCGTGCCAATGCCGAAAGTGTCAAAAAGGAAACAAGAATGAAGAAACTCGCAGTACTGTTGCCCATCCTGATGTTTGCAGGGTCCGCATTCGCGAACATCAATCCGCACTGGATTCGCAATGTGGACGTCAACGGAGATAAATCTCCCGATGTCATTGCCACCACCAACCTCTTTGACATTGCTTTCAACCAGCAAGGTGAAGTGGTTGGCTGGTTCGTGAAGCCCGTCAAGGGAACCAGCACCATCACTGAGAAAAATGGGGTGGTGAACGCCAGCCGCCTGAACAATGCCCCCAACCTGCTGCAGGTGCGCAACCAGAACGGCAAAGACAAGATCTGGGGCAAGGCTTTCGCCATTCCCCTCGAAGGAACCGTCACTGCTGAAGACGCCGTTCTGAACCCCAGGCCGGGCGTTGAGGTCAAGGGTGAATCCACCGACACCCTGACCGCCGTCTTCAAGTACACCCAGGGCGACGCGACTGTCACCAAGACCTTCACCATTCATGCCCGCAAGTACACCATTGATGCCAAAATCAATGTGGAAGGTGCCAGCAATTATCAACTGAGCTTCGAAGGTCTGCAGAACATCGCCCAGCCCAACATCAAAGGCATTGGCAAGAACGATGCCACCCTGGTTTCCACTGGTGAAGTCAAGAATGTCAATTATGTCAGTCTGCAAGGTGGCAAGGCCTCCACACAGCCTGCGCTGGTGGTGGTGCCCACCGGAGAAACCACAGCAGACGGACTGCTGAACCCCACCAAAGTGGCCCTCACCAACCTGAATGGTGAAACCAACCTCAGGGTGTATGGCGGTTTCAACGAAGCCATCCGTTTGCACCTTGAGGGCTACCTGGGTTTGCCTGGTCTGTTTGATCCTTCGTTCGTGCTGGGGAACCTGGGGATCTACACCTCGAACTTCCTGACCTGGATGTACAACCTGGTGGGCAACTGGGGTCTGGCGATCATTCTCTTGACCATCATCATCCGACTGGCCATGTGGCCCCTGATGCAGGCCCAGTACAAGAGCATGGCCGAAATGCAGGCCATCCAGCCCCTGGTCACCGAGATCAACAAAAAGTACGCCGATGACGCCCAGAAACGTGGTCAGGCCACCATGCAGCTCTACCAGGAGCACGGGGTGAACCCCTTCGGAGGATGCCTCCCGATGTTCCTCCCCATGCCCATCCTGATCGTGCTGTGGCAGGTGTTCAGCCGTTTCGAATTCACCACCGGATTCCTGTGGCTCCCTGACCTCGCCCTGCCCGACCCTTACTACATCATGGTGATCCTGTACATCGGAGCCATGTTCCTGCAGACCTGGGTGTCCACCCGCAAGAACCCCGAGATGTTCCGCCAGCAGCTCTTCATGTTCGCGATCTTCATCTTCCTGGCCCTGCAGTTCCCCTCCGGTGTGACCCTGTACTACACCCTGTTCACCCTGCTCGGTCTGGGACAGCAGATCCTGATCAACAGGCAGGTGGAGCGCCACATGGAGATGAAGAAAGTCTCCAAAGCTTAAAACAAATCTTAAAACAACAAAGGTTTCCAGCCCCGGCTTGCCGGGGTTTTGTTTTTGTCTCAGAAGCATTCCAGAGGCTACAGCCGAACTGGACGGCAACACCCTGTTTTTTCTGGCTGAGGTGAAAGCCTCCCTGTGTTGTTGTTGATGGCTGACGGCTTTCTGCTGCACCTACAGGCCAAACTGCAGTAAACTAAGGACCAGATGGAAAAGAAGACCAACCTTGACGACTACCTGGCCGGTCTCGGGATCAGCGACAGCGCAGATGAAAGCCCGATTGACCTGGACACAGCCTACCAGAGCCCCAGCTCTCCGATCGAATACAACGTCAACCCGCAGGAAGTGGTGGAACATTTCCTGAAGGGCCTGTGTGAGCGCGTCGATCCTGGTCTCACCGTGAAAGTCCGCATGCAGGAAAACGTGATTTACGCCGACATCACCGGGGTACACGCCGCCAAGATGATCGGACGGGATGGACGCGTTCTGGCCGCCCTCGAAGTGATGTGCTACACCCTGCTTGCCAAAGAGGCAGGCCGCAACGACCTGAGGTTGCACCTCGATGCTGCAGGCTTCAGGCGCAGGCACGAAGACAAGCTGGTGCAGCTCGCAGAGCGCATCGCCCAGCAGGTCATGAAGACTGGTGAGCCTTTCGAGATGGACCCCATTCCTGCCTCGGACCGCCGCATCATTCACATGACCCTCAAGGAGATGAGCGGCGTCACCACCGAATCTGTGGGTGAGGGCAAGGACCGCCACATCATCGTCAAACCTGCCTGACCTCCAAGGATTGTCATCCATAAATGTCTTTCACGGTGGGTCAGGCCCTCAAACACATGGTCGAGGTGTTCACGGTGGCGGGGATTCCCTCTCCGCACGTGGACGCCGAATTTCTTCTGGAGCACGTCACGGGCCTCTCCCGGGTGCGTCAGCTCATGGACCGCCATGTGTTCCTGGAGCATGAGGAGTGGAACCGCCTGCAGGACTACATGCAGCGCAGGGCCAACCGTGAACCCCTGCAACTGCTCCTCGGCTACACCTATTTTTATGGCCTGCGCCTGAAAGTCCGCGAAGGGGTCCTGATTCCCAGACCTGAAACCGAAACCCTGGTCTCCCTGGTGCTTGAGCGCAACATGAAAATGCGTCCCCGCGTCCTGGACATCGGGACCGGGACAGGGGCCATCGCTCTGGCCCTCCTGCATGAAATCCCCTTTGCAGATGTGACCGCCACAGACATCAACCCGGTCTGTGTTCAACTCGCCCGTGAGAATGCAAAAGCACTGGACCTCCAGCTTCAGGTGGCGCAGGGCGATCTTTTTGCAGGTCTGGATGGTTTCTTTGAGATCGTCGTCTCCAACCCCCCTTACCTTCCGGAAGAAGATGAAGCGAGCGAGATGCCAGAACTGAAGTATGAATCCAACATTGCGCTGTACTCGGGCAGTGATGGTCTGGGTCTGGCCCGACGCATTGTGCGGGAATCGGTTTTGCACCTCAAGTCTGGTGGCATTCTGGCACTGGAACTCGATCCACGCAACGTCAGAATCCTGGAAGCTGAGCTGGACAGAAAATCCTGGGCGGTTTCAGAGGTCTATCAGGACCTCACCGGGCAGGAACGCTTTCTGGTTGCCATGAAGCGATGATTGCAAAGGTTAGAGTCTACAGTGAACAGTTCACAGAAACCCTTTGCTGCCGCTCAAGAAGCAGGGCTCAGTTTTTTGTGGCTCAAATGTTCAGCCCAGAAAGTGCTCTTTTGCGATTTTCTCCCCTTTGAACGTGACCCCTTCAGCAACCAGCAGTTTGCGCTGCAGGTCTCCGATGCCACGCCTGTAGGTGCTGATGCCCCTGGACCTGTTGATGACGCGGTGCCAGGGCACTTCAAAGGCGTCGTCTTCAGAAAGGCCTGCCAGCAGGTTCCCCACATGTCTGGCATAACCAGGATAGCCTGCTTCCAGGGCCACCCCACCGTAACTCATGGTCTGGCCGTAAGGGATGCCCAGGACCACCTGAACCACTGCTTTTTTGAAGGCCTCATCCATGCTGGTCCCAGTGTACTTCACGCGTGGGTCACTTCACGGATGGCGTTCACCGTGTCGTAGACACTCATGTGGGTGGTGTCGATGACATGCCAGCCATAATGACGGTAGGCCTCCACATCCTGAGACTGGTGGAGACTGGTGATCACCTGTTCCAGAATCTGGGTGTCGAAGTGCTTGTTGCTGCGGGTGCGGTTCCTCTCCAGCACCACGTCCAGATCTGCCCTCAACAGGACTTTGTAGGGTGGGACGTGCAGGTCAAAAACCGAAGCCTCGGTTGGAGAAAGGACATCGTCAATGGCCACAGCAAACCCGACCAGATGATAAATGGTGGCCACCTTGCCCACGGCCTGTCTTGCCAGCATGAATTGTCTGCCTGTTTCAGCAGTCCACTCTGGCACAGGATGGGCAGCCCCGGAGACCACAAATTCCCGGAAGTCGTCCACAGGCAGATGCAGCCCGGTGGCATAGTGCTGCATCAGGGATTTTGCGACCGAGCTTTTTCCAGTGCCAGGGGTACCAGTGAGAATGAAGATGGGCATGGGCCTCCAGGAAAATGAATGGGTTGGATTTCAGTCTACCGTGTAAACGGCCTCAACACTTCCAGGCTCAAAGTCCACCACCACGGTGGAGGCACTCATTTTGCCAATGCCGCGAAGTTCCATCTCAATGCGGGACTTTTCAGCGTTGAACTGGATTTTGACCAGCAAGGAGAGGTCCCGTGCTGCGCGGGCAATCAGGTCCGAATACAGCTCGGCTTCCTCCTGATTGCGAGCGAAGTACTCGTAATGACCAGATTCCAGTGCCCATCCGACAGCTTTCTTCCCGTGTGCATAGGTCCACACCATGGGAGGGGCACTGAGGGACCGTGAATCTCCATGCAGGCCTTCAATGTGCTCCCGGAGTTGCTGGAGGGCCAGTTCAGGGGTGGGCTGCGGCTGGGTGGGGACATCGTTGTGAATGAGGTCCGGGCGGTCCTCCCGTTTCTCTCTGAAATGCACAAGGTAACCCTGGTCGCGTCCAGCTTCAATGATTTCGATGGTGTAATTGTGCTTTTTCAGGTATTCCTCAAGGGTCATAAGGTATTATCTGGCATTTGCGGCTGGGTTTCCTGAAGAAATGCCCTTTTGGTTCCTGATCGTCTTTTCAGGGTTCTCATGAATGAGAAAGCCATCAAAAAATCCCTTCCATTGGTGGAAGGGATTCTGCAGGAGCGCAGTACGCTGCGCCCTGGGTGGTGGAATTAGACTGTTTCTTCGTTGCGGATCGGGTGGGCACTGATCACTTTGTCCCCATCTCCGATGCGCATGACCTTCACGCCCTGGGAGTTGCGCCCGAACACGCTGATCTCTTCCACGCGGGTGCGGATCACGATGCCGTTTTCACTGAGGACCATCAGTTCCTCGTCACCAGAGACGCAGGTGAGGGTCACGAGGGCTCCGGTCTTGTCGGTGACTTTCAGGGTGATGACGCCCTGACCGCCACGGTTCTGCAGGGGGTAGTCGCTGATGGGGGTGCGCTTGGCCAGACCCAGTTCGCTGACGGCCAGCAGTTCCTGCTCTTCGTCGGACACCAGGGCCATGCTGACCACCTGGTCGTCTTCACGCAGGCGGATGCCAATCACGCCCTGGGTGGCACGACCGGTGTCGCGCACGTCCCCTTCGGTGAAGCGGATGCTCTGGCCTTCTTTGGTGGCGAGCACGATCTGGCTCTTGTCCTGAACCACACCCACCTCGACGAGGTTGTCCCCGTCCATCAGGTTGATGGCGATCAGACCGGCAGCGTTGATGTTGCTGTACTCCCGGATGGCGGTTTTCTTGATCATGCCCTTGGAGGTGGCGAAGACGAAGTACCCGTCCTGTTCCAGATCCTTTATGGCAAGCACACTCTGTACGTTCTCGCCGTCTTTCAGGGGCATGATGTTGCGGGTGTGAACACCCTTGGCATCCCGTCCGGTTTCAGGGAGATCGTAAATCTTCTCTCTGAACACGCGGCCCTGGTCGGTGAAGAACAACAGGTAATCGTGGGTGGAGCCCACGAAGATCTGGGTGTTGACGTCCTCCTCGCGGAGTTTGCCACCACTGAGTCCACGGCCTCCACGGGCCTGGGCGCGGTAGGCTTCCAGGGTGGTGCGCTTGATGTAGCCTGCTCGGGTCATGGTGATCACCATGTCCTCGACGGCAATCAGGTCTTCTTTGGAGATGTCGTCGTCCAGAATGGTGATCTGGCTGCGGCGCTCGTCACCATAGCGGTCGCGAATGTCCTTGATTTCCTGTTTGATGACCTTCCAGAGCAGGGTTTCGTTCCCCAGGATGGCCTGCAGGCGAGCAATTTCTTGCATCAGTTCGTCATATTCGGCTTGCAGGCGGGCACGTTCCAGTCCGACCAGACGCTGCAGACGCATGTCCAGAATGGCCTGGGCCTGGGGCTCGGACAGGCCGAAACGGGTCATCAGGCCGTCTTTGGCCTCTGCGCCGGTCTGGCTTCCACGGATCAGCTTGATCACTTCATCGAGGTGATCGAGGGCAATCAGCAGGCCTTCCAGGATGTGGGCACGGGCCTGGGCTTTTTCCAGTTCGTACTGGGTGCGGCGGGTGACCACTTCGCGGCGGTGGTTGAGGAACAGTTGCATGGTGTCTTTTAAAGGGAGCACCTTGGGTTCCTTGTTCACAATCGCCAGGTTGATCACGGTGAAGGTGGTCTGAAGCTGGGTGTACTTGTAAAGCTGGTTGAGGACCAACTCGGGGATGGTCCCGCGCTTCAGGTCGATCACGATTCGCACAGGTTCACGGCGGTCGGACTCGTCACGCAGGGCAGAGATGTCGGGGATTTTGCCCTGACGGTACATCGCAGAGATGGTGGACACCAGATTGGACTTGTTCACCTGATAGGGAATCTCGGTGATGATGATGCTGTTTCGTCCGTTCTTCTCCTCGAAACGCACCTTGCCGCGCACGCGCAGGGAGGCGTGTCCGCTGGCGTAGGCTTCACGGATGCCACTGCGCCCGATGCGACCTCCGGTGGGGAAGTCGGGTCCGGGAATGATCTTCATCAGGTCATCCAGGGTCATTTCTGGATTGTCGATGAGCTCCAGCAGGCCGTTGCAGATCTCGGTGAGGTTGTGTGGAGGAATGTTGGTGGCCATGCCCACAGCAATGCCGGTGGCCCCGTTGATCAGCAGGTTGGGCACTGCGGAGGGGAGAACGGTGGGTTCCTCGGTGGTCTCATCGTAGTTGGGACGGTAGTCGATGGTGTTTTTTTCGAGGTCCTGCAGCACTTCCTCAGCAATTTTGGTGAGGCGTGCCTCGGTGTAACGCATGGCGGCAGGTGGGTCGCCGTCCAGCGAACCGAAGTTTCCCTGTCCCTGGATCAGGGGGTAGCGCAGGTTCCAGTTCTGGGCCAGACGCACCATGGCATCGTAAATGGCACTGTCGCCGTGGGGGTGGTATTTCCCCATCACTTCACCGACCACCCCTGCACTCTTGGAGGGTTTGTGGGTGCTGGTGAGGCCCATCTGGATCATGGCGTACAGGATGCGGCGCTGCACGGGTTTCAGACCGTCACGCACATCGGGAAGCGCACGGTCCACAATCACGGACATGGCGTAGTTGATGAAGTTGCTCTTGACTTCTTTGGTGATATCAATGGGTTGGACTTGAGACACCCTGGGACCCTTTCTGGGAAATGTTCGGAGCAGGCAGGTGCCTGGACAGCGAACTTTCCACACACAAACAGGAGTCAGCAAAACCACGGACTTCTGACAGCGCATGGGGTCCGTGGCCACTCCAAATGTCTTTCAATTATAACACAAACCAGAGCAATTTACGCAAAAAACATAAACGTCGGAGGGACGCCTGTGGGGTGGCTGTCTCTGAGCTGGTGACCCGTACTGGGCCATATCAGACAGATTTATATCTCTTTTGCTCGGGGCAGTGTCTGTAAGCGTGTGACAGAATCTGTGGCCTGTAAATTACGCTAAAAACGTAATCAGGCCTGAAGAGTTTGTTTCAATTTCTGGGCCTGGGTTTCCCATTCCCGTTCCTGCCTGCGGTAGGTGGGAGAAGCCTTGCGCACAGACTTCAAAAGCAGGTCCAGTTGCCTGCCCGCCTCTTCCTTCTCGCCCTGGGTCACCAGAAATTCCGCATAACGGTAGCGGGCTTCCTCGCCCGAGAACACCTGAATGGCTTCCAGATGCTGCTGTCTCGCACCCTCTGCATCACCAAGTTTTTCCAGGGTCAGGGCCATCAGGATGCGGGCTTTGCCTTTGAGTTCATGGGGTGCCTGCAAAAGGAGTTTCTGCAGGATGCCTCTGGCTTCATCAGGCTTGCCATTCAGGAACTTGATCTGGGCCACCTCATACTGAAACAGAGGATCATCCCTGTAGATTCCGGTCAGCAACGGTTCCAGCGTCTGCTCGGCCTCCGCCATGCGCCCTGCCTGCAGGTACGCCTGGGCCAGCGCACGGCGGTTTTCAGGGGTGTTGATCTCATCCAGGGCTTCCTGTCTTTCCCTGATTCTGGCATCTGCACTCTTGAAACTGTCCAGAACGGGTTTGATGCTGACCCTGGAACGTCTGGCATCGGGCAGGACTTCCATGAAGAGGTACAAAATCACGCTGATCACTGGAACAAAAAGCAGCAGAAAAAACCAGAAGATCTGCCTGCGGGTGATCAGGGCATGCACGATAAAGGCAATTTGCAACACGCTGATGATGGGCCAGAGATTTGCTGTGAGTGCGTAAAACCATTCCATGTGTTTTTATGTTACCGGGAATTCAGCCTTTCATCTCAATTCAGAATGTGTTCCACGGCAGCCACCTGCTCAAGCAGCAACTCCAGCCTGTGAACCAGTGTTTCAGCTTCCAGTAAGGCCTGCATGTTCAACACCGAAAGCTTCAGGTTGGTGGCCATGAAAGACACCCGCTCCGTGGGATCAAGGGGGGCACTGTGTTCCAGAATCCGGTGGATGTCTGCAGGCATGGACCGCAGAAAGGCACTCCAGGCAAGATTGGACAGTTCCTGAACCACGTCATCACAGGAAGGTGTGAGAGGCTTCAGGTGAACATCTGCACTGAGGTAATTGTGTTTTGAGGTGTCAAAGTGGTCCACCTCAAAACGTTCTCCACCTGTGATCAGGACGGAAGATGTTCCATCCGGGTGGTGCTCCACTTTCAGGATGTGGGCCAGGGTACCGATCCGGCTCACCCTCAGGTCGGGGTGGTAAGACTCCACCTCTGTTTTGATGCGCACCATGCCAAAAGGCTCCTTGCGCTTCAGGACCCTTTTGAGGAGTTCCCTGTAACGGGGTTCAAAGACATACAGTGGCACCACAGTGCCAGGCAGCAGAACAAGGTTTGGAAGAGGAAACAGCCCGATCTGCATATGACTCCAAACTACGCAAGAAGGAAAGAGAAGACTTTATTGCCCGTTACAGAGGGAAAACATCAGGTGTGAAGACGGCTACTTTCTGCAGCTTCCAGAGGTCTGTTCTGCACCAGTCCCTTGCGTCTGATTTTTTTCTGGGCCTGCGCAGCAGGAGCACCCCATTTTTCGAGCTGTTCCAGAGGCACCCCAAGACGCCACAGGGCGATGGTGTCATCCACATCCAGAACCTGCTGTCCCAGAAGGTCCGGTCTTCGTTTGAGGGTGCGCTCGAGGGCCTGGTCCCTACGCCAGCGAAGCAATTTTGCATGGTTTCCAGAACGCAGAACTTCTGGAACCTCCAGCCCTTGCCAGCTTTCAGGGCGGGTGTACTCGGGATAATCCAGCAGGCCACTCGAAAAAGAATCCTGCTCGTGGGACTCCTGGTCTCCGATCACGCCCGGGACCAGTCTGCCAATGGCCTCCATCAGGCATGCAGCGGCAGCTTCGCCCCCCATCATCACAAAATCGCCCAGTGAGATTTCACGGGTCACCAGGGTTTCCACCCGGGCATCAAAGCCCTCATAACGGCCACAGAGCACCACCAGATGCTCTTTTTGTGCCAGTTCCTCGGCCATCTTCTGGTTGAAAGGTTGACCTGCAGGGGTAAGCATGATGACCTCACTGGCAGGGGAGAGGTTCTGCAGGCAGCGGTCCACCACATCCACCCGGATCACCATGCCTGCTCCGCCCCCATAAGGGGTGTCATCCACCTTGTTGTGTTTGTTCTGGGCGTGCTCCCGCAGGTTCACCACATCAAACTGCAAGAGGCCCTTCTCCTGGGCTTTGCCCAGAATGGCCTCCCGGGTGAAAGGCAGAACAAGTTCAGGGAAGAGGGTCACCACACTAAATTTCAAGGAGGCCCTCCGGCGCATCCAGCACGATGCACTCTCCAATTTTGACCTCCACGTAAGGGGCCTGCAGAGGCACCAGGTACTTTTTCAGGCCCTTGCGGACCTCCAGGGTGTCCTGGTGGCCGTGATCAAGCACCTGAATCACCTTGCCCAGGTCTGCGCCTTCCGGAGAACGCACCGGAAGGCCAATCAGGTCATGGTAGTAGTACACCCCTTCCTCAAGCGGGGGAAGGTCCTCATCAAAGGCAAACACCTGTTTGCCTTTCAGGCGTTCGGCCAGGGAACGGCTGTTGATGCCCACCAGTTCCACCACCATGCCAACATCAAAGACATCCAGTTTCTTGATTTTCAGGGTGCCAACACCCTCGACGTGCAGACGGTTCAGTTTCAGGTAACGCCCGGTGTCTCCAATGGTGTACAGCTTCACTGCACCCTGAATCCCGAAGGCGTCCTGAACTGTGGCAATGCGGGTCAATTCCATGCGAATAAATTATACATTCAGAAAGAGGATTTCCGCAGTCAGCATTGCTCGACTGTGAGGTCCACGGGCAACTGGTAGTAATGGATGTGGAAACCGTACTCTTCGAGGTGGCGGTAGGCCACAAACTCGAACCCATAATCCTCGTAGTACTTGCAGAGTCGAGGATGTTTCGCAGAAGTGTCCAGCCTGAGCAGTGGTTTTCCTCTGCGGGCTGCCTCCTCCCGGGCAAAGTCGATCATGGTCCGTCCCAGCCTCTGGCCTGCACGGGTTCTGCTGACTGCAAGCTTGTGCAGGTACAGGGCGTCACCCTCTGCCACACCGTGCCACAGAAAATCAGATTCCTGAAGCACCATTCCGGCGACAGGCTGGTCTTTCATGAAAGCCAGATAAAACTCCTCCAACCGGTACATCTTCAAGAGGGCATCCGGTGTGATCTGTTCTGGGCTCCACAGGGGCGTGCCTCTGTTCTGCAACCACAGAACAGCATCAAGCAGCAAAGCAGAATAGAGGGGCAATTCCTTTTCTTCAATGGGTCGGATGATCAAAGACATGCCTGATTGTAGACAGCAAGGTCTCGTTTCATGGCAGGTTGCATAAACGAAAAGGAGCCTGAACTTCAGGCTCCGGGAAGTTCAAGGGTTATTTTTTGTCGTTCTCCAGCAGCTCCAGAATCACCTTCAGGGGTTTCAGGGTGTCGATGTAAGCGTAACGTCCACCCGTATACTCCCCCTTCTGCAACAGAGGCATGCCGTTTTGCTCCAGCAGGGCCACTTTCTCTTTCATGCCTTCAATCACAAAGGCAAGGTGATGCACCCCTTCACCGTTCTGGTCGAGCGATTCCCTCCAGGTGCTGGGATGCTCGTCCGGTTCAATCAGTTCCAGTTGCAGGGAGCCCATGTCAAAGAAAGCCAGTTTTGCACGGGCTTCAGAACGGTTGCCCCGGTACTCGGTCTGGGCTTTTTCCACGGTGTCGGTCCAGAACCAGGCGGGCTTCTCCACACCGAAAAAGTCAGCGTATGTCTGAGACACCGTTTCAATGTCATGCACCAGGATGCCGATCTGGGTGATCACGTTGTTGCCGAGCAGGTTGCGGTCCATGATGTGCTCCTTTGGTGAAAAGACGAATTGGGGTTCTTCTGGAGTCTATTTGAAAGGTCCTTTCAGGGCTGCTGTCTGCATAGATCATTGGCAAAAGAAATTCCCCTTGATACAAAGGGGAATCTGAATCCTAAAGAGGATTGTGTGTTTTACTTTTTGCTGCTGAGGTCCACCTGCACGCGGTTGCGGTTGGTGTTCAGCCCGCGTGCAATGGTGCGGATGGCCTGAATGACCCGTCCATTCTTGCCGATGATGCGGCCTTCTTCGCCGTCATGAACGTGAATGTAGTAGGTGGTTTCGGGTCCGCGCTTGGTTTTCACGACCACACTTTCAGGGTGGTCCACAACGCTCTGCGCGAGGTATTTCACGACTTCTGCAAGGTCTCGCATGATATGCAATTCTATCAGGAAACCTGCACCAAAAGAGAAGACCCGGGCATGCCCGGGTCTTCTCTTTTGGTTTCTCTTACTGGTTGTAGACGCCAGAAGCTTTCAGCAGGCGCTTTGCGGTCAGGGTGGGTTGAGCACCCTTCTTGAGCCACTCGCGGGCGCTTTCGACGTTCACAACGAGGAAGTTCTCGCTGGTTTTGCGGGGGTCATAGTGACCCAGGTTCTCAATGTAACCACCATCACGGGGACGACGGGCGTCGGCAACGACGATGCGGTAGTGGGGGTTGTGCTTGGAACCATAGCGAGACAGACGAATTTTAACCATGTTCTTTTCCTCTTTTGGACGCGGGTGAGGGTTGGGCTTTTTGTAGCGTTTGCTCCAGCAGCCAACCTTAGCAAACGCAGCACGTACAAGTGTAGCAAAGAGGGCGGGTTGTGACAATAGGAAACCCAAAGGCAGTCTCTTCTGTGGCCTCAACAATGAAGGAGCAACCTCCTGCATTCTTCCTCAGAAGCCTGGAGAAATGTAAGAGGTCTGACCGCCACTGCGCACTGCCACCCAGAAGTCAAAGGTGTTCGGGTCCAGAACAGGGCTTCCTCCGGTGTACCCGATGACCTGCCCCCGGGAGACGCGCTGGTCCAGGCCCACCGTTGGGCTTTGCAGACCGGTATAGATGGTGTACATGGTGTTTGCGTCGTTGTGGGCAAGCATGATCATGGTGCCCAGGTTGGGGTTCACGGTGATGCTGATGACCCGGCCCTCGGCAGCAGCAGTGACTGGAGCATTGGCCTGGTTGCCCGCGATGCTGGTGGACAGTTGGCCATTGCCGTAAGGGACCACCACACGGCCTCCCTTGATGGGGAAGGAGAGGGTTCCCACACTGCTGGGCAAAGGTGCATTGTTTCTGGCACTGACGGCAGCCTGTTGTTTCAACTGGTCTTCCCTGGCTTTGATGGCCGCCTGTTCTTTCTTGATGCGTTCCTGCTCGGCTTTGAAGTCAGCGAGTTTTTTCTGCTGCTCCAGCCTGGCTTTCTGCTCAGCGAGTTTTTTCTGCTGCTCCAGTCTGGCCTTTTCCTCGGCGAGCCTGCGTTGCTGTTCCAGTCTGGCCTTCTGTTCGGCGAGCCTGCGTTGCTCGGCCTCTCGGCGTTTGCGTTCTTCTTCCTCTCGGCGTTTACGCTCGGCTTCAATGCGGGCACGCTCGGCCAGGATGTTGTTGAAGATGTTGGCGATGTCCTGCTGGGTTTGTACCGCAGCCTGACTGGTCTGGTACACCAGGGCCTGCTGCCCGGCTTTGGTTTTTTTCAGTGAATTGATGGCCTGCTGCTGTCTGGACTTCTCGTCTTTGACCGCTTCCAGCTTGTCGAGCAACTGGCGTTGCAGGCTGTTCAGGTCCGTGGTCAGTTTGGCCAGCTCAGCCTTCTGGGTGGCAAGCTGCTTCTTGGTGTTGCGCAACTCCTCAATGACCGTCAGGTCCTGCTTGCTGAGGATGTCCAGATAGTGCCTGCGGATCAGCACATCGTAAAAATTTTTTTCGCGGCCCAGCAGTTCAATGTACAGGTTGCTTTTTTCGCGGTACAGCGTGCGCATCAGGTTCTGCACCTGGGTGGTCAGGCGGTTGTTGCGGGCATCGGTGATGTCGATCTGGCTGTCCAGGTTGGCAATCTGGGCTTTTTTGAAATCGATGTCGCGCTCTACAGCAAGCCGTTCTTTTTCCAGTTGCTGCAGCCGGCTGTTCACTTCACCCAGCGTGCCGAGTGCAGCCTGTTCCTGAATGCTCAGGGCTTGCAGGTTGATGCGCAGGTCATCCAGGCGTTTCTGTTGCTGTTCCCGCACAATGCGGGCCTGTTTCAGCTGTTCTTCCAGACTCTGCAACTGCCGGGTGGTCTGGGCAGAGGCCGCAGTCACCAGCAAGGCAGTCAAGAGAATCGCTCTTTTCTTCATTCCAGTTCTCTCAGGTAGTGATTGGAGGCAAACCAGCTTCCTGCAGACCCGATCACCAGTCCGAACAAAAACAGGCCCGCCAGGGATTGCAGCACCACCAGGGGCTCGGTCACCAGGGACAGGAAAGGCACCGAGTTCTGCAGGTTGCCCACCAGGGAAACGTAACTGGGCACCAGAATCATGCAAGCCACTGCGCTGGAGAGCAGCCCCAGCAGGATGCCTTCCATCAGGTAAGGGGCCCGAATGAACCTGCGGGTGGCCCCCAGCAGTCGCATCACGTTGATTTCTTCACGTCTGGCATACATGGCCACCCTGACCGCATTCAGGATGTTGAAGAAGGAACTGAGCACCAGCACCCCCACCAGGGTCCATCCCCCGGTTCTGAGGGTGCGGATCAGGTTGATGCTCTGGTCGATGGTGCCCTGACCGTACTCCACCGACTCGACCCCATTCAGGGTTTTGATGGCTTCGGCCACACGCTTGGTGTCCTGGGGGTCTTTCAGTTTCAGCCTGAGGGTGTCAGGGAGAGGGTTTTCCACCAGGTCTTCGGCCTCATCGAAGGAGGGGTACAGTTCGGTCATTTCCTGCATGGCCTGGTCCTTGGTGACCAGTTTGGCGTCTTTGATCAGTGAGCCGTACTGGGTCTGGATGGCCAGGGCCACGGATTCCAGGGTGGAGCCCTCCTGAATGAACACCCCAATTTCCACCTCGGATTCCAGTTTGACCAGGTTGCGTTCCAGGTTGAGGGTGAGCAGAATCACCGATCCCAGCACAGCCAGGGTGATGGTCATGGTGCTCAGGGTGGCAAAGGTGGCGGTCAGGGTGCCCCGCACAGCCACCCACATCTGCCGCAGGTGGTACATCATAGGGCGTAACCTCCGTAGGGGTCATCCCGCACGATTTTTCCTTTGCGCAGTGTGATGGTGCGGTGACGGAAGTTTTCCACAAGTTCCTTGGCGTGGGTGGCGACCACCACGGTGGCCCCGCGCACACAGATCTGTTGCAGCAGTTTCATGATCTCCACACTGATTTCAGGGTCGAGGTTTCCAGTGGGCTCATCCGCCAGGATGATCGGTGGACTGGTCACGATGGCCCGGGCAATGGCTGCACGTTGCTGTTCTCCCAGAGAGAGCTGCAGGGGGAGCGCACTGCGCTTGTGTTCCATGCTGACCATCTTCAGGGCGTTGGTGATGCGCTGGTGCCAGTCTTTCTGGGGCACCCCTGTCACACGCAAAGCCAGAGCAATGTTGTCTTCGACCGTGAAATGGGGAAGCAGCATGTTGTCCTGAAAGATCATTCCGATGCGTCTGCGGTGAATCGAAGCTTTGCCTCCCCGGTATTTGGAGAGGGGTTCATCATTGATCAGGACCTGCCCTCGGGTGGGACTGATGCGCTTGAGGATCAGGTTCATGACGCTGCTTTTGCCCGCTCCACTGCGCCCGATCAGGTAAACAAACTCTCCCTTGCGGATGTGCAGGTTGATGTCGTCGAGGGCCAGGGTGCGGGTGACCGGATATTCCAGACTGACGTGGTTGAGTTGAATCATGCGGACCTACCAAGAACCCTGTCCCGGGCAGCAAAAATGTCAAGAACAGAGCAAGACGGATTTGACAGAGCGTGGGCTCTTTGTACCAAAGTAGACATTCATAGTAAGCATACTGGAAACCTGCACATGGGGGCGTGAGATCTCATGAAAGGGTCTACATTTCTGGCCCTCCAGATGACCTTTGTGAGGGCCCATTCAGGGTTTAAATTTGCTATGCCAAAAGGGAAAAGTCCACACTTCTTTTTCACCTGCCTGAGGTAAACTCGGTCCATGAAACTCAACGGCAAAGTTGCCCTGGTTCTGCTGGGACTGACCTCCACGCTGGCCATCGGCTATGCTCAACTGCGGTCCTACCAGACCACTTCTTCTTCTTCGAATGCCACGGTCCAGGAACAGACTTTCCGGGACATCTACAATGCCATCAAGAGCGAGTACCTGACCCCTGTTGAAGAGAAAAAACTGTGGGAAGGGGCCATTTCGGGCCTGATTGGATCACTGGAAGACCAGTTCACCTATTACACTCCCCCAGAAGACAATGTGTACGACCAGCAGGAACTTGAAGGCCAATTCTTTGGCATTGGTGCAACCCTGACCCCCTCCAATCCTGATGGCAGTGGAGCCACCATCTCTGAACTGATGCAGGGTATGCCCGCCCAGCAGGCAGGATTGCAGATTGGTGACAGGGTCCTCAAGGTGAATGGAGAGGATGTCACCAAACTGACCCTCACCAAAGTGGTGCAAAAAATTCGTGGTGAGGAAAACACCAGCGTCAAGCTGGAAATCGAGCGTGCGGGTGCAACCCTCAACTTTGACATTGCTCGCAAGAAGATCACCGATTATGCCGTCTATACAGAGATTCTGCCTGGAAATGTGGGTTACGTGCAGGTTCGCACCTTCTACAACAAGCAGATTTTTTCCCAGGTGGACCAGGCCCTCAAGACCATGAGTGACAAAAAGGTGGACAAACTCATTCTTGACCTGCGGGACAACGGTGGAGGGCTGCTGTGTGGTGGGATTTACGTTGCAGATGCCTTCCTGAACAAGGGCAACATTGTGTCCCTCAAAGACCGTACAGGCAAGGAGAGCATTCCTGGCAGTGCTTTTGACAGCACCTGCTATGGGGTCGCCAAGGCCGCCAAGACCGACTACACCGGCAAGATGGTGGTGCTGGTGAACCGCAACAGCGCCTCTGCTTCTGAGATTGTGGCGGGTGCCTTGCAGGACAATGACCGCGCCAGGGTCATTGGAGAGAAGACTTTTGGTAAGGGTGTGGCCCAGGATGTCATCAACAACCTGCCCGATGGTGGCAAGCTGGCCCTGGTGGCCAATGAGTGGCTGACCCCCGATGGCCGCAGCATCCACAAGGTGGGGATCACCCCTGACATCACCGTGGAAGACTCCCGTTTCCCCAAAGTTGTGACCCTGGAAGGCACTGGAGCCGCCCCTGGTGAGAAGATCAAAATGACCATTGGCGGCAAAGAAGTGGAACTGACTGCCGACAAAGAGGGCAAATTCACCTACACTCAGGTGGGGGAGCGCCGCCAGCCTCCTGCTGGAAGCCGGGTGGACCTGACTGGAGACACCATCCTCAAGAAGGGTCTGGAAGTTCTCAACCAGCAGTAAAACAGCAAACGGATGAAGGAGGAGGGGATTCCCCTCCTCCTTTTTGGTTCGTGTTCAACCAGAAGTTCAGCCTGTCAAGAGCTAGCCATGTTACTTGCTGAGTAGTACACTGGAGCCATATGAATGCCTCCATCCACCTGCAAGCTCTGGGTCTCACCGAATATGAATCCAAAGCCTACACTGCCCTTCTTGCACTCGGTCGCGCCGCCCCTGCCCGCATTGCCAGACAGGCCCAGATTCCCCGACCCAAGATTTACGAAACTTTAGAGCGACTGGAGGCCCGTGGACTTGCCACCCGTGTTCAGCAGAACCCTCTGGAATACAGTCCCCTGAGTGCCAGAGAATTCATGGACCGCTCGAGGCGCTCCTTCAATGAGCGCATTGAAAACCTTGAACGTTCCCTTGCCCGCCTTGCCCCTGATCCTGCTCCAGAAGCCGTGTACCCCCTCATTGGTGAAGTCGCCATCAAATCCCTCGCCGAGAACCTTGTTGAAAATGCCAAGAAGAGCGTCCACCTGGCTGGAAATGAACCCCTGCTGGACGCCCTGGAAAACCAGACCTCGAGAGGGGTGCAGGTGGTCCGTGCAGAAGTCAGCGAACTCCCCAGCATCGCCAAGAACGGACAGCGTGCCTTCCTGGTCGCCCGTGATGGTGAAGCCGCAATTGTGGCCCACTTCGGCGGAGACCGTGAGCCCCACGGCGTGCACACCCACAACCCGGTGATCGTGAAACTCGTTGAAGGGTACATTGCTCTGGCGGTGCAGAACAAGAAGTGAGTTTTGGGGTGGGCAGGGGGATCTGGACCAGAACATGACCTTTTTCCCCATTGCCCCGGGCTCAGGCTGTAAACTGATCGTGCTATGCACCGAGACGAACTTGTCAAATGGCTCAACAATTACCTGCGCATTTCCGATTACCGGGATGTCAGCAACAATGGCCTTCAGGTTGAAGGCAAAGACGAAGTGACCCGCGTCGCTGTCGCCGTGGACGCCTCCCTGAGGACCATCGAAGAAGCAGTGGACGCGGGTGCGGACATCCTGATCACCCACCATGGTCTGTTCTGGGGAAAACCCGTGATGGTGACCGGCCCCATGAAAAAGCGCATCCAGAAGGCTCTGGAGGGCGAACTCAGCATTTACGCCATGCACATTCCACTGGATGCCCACCCTGAGGTCGGCAACAACGTGATGCTGGCCCGGGCCCTCAACCTGCGAGACCTGCAGCCTTTTGGGGACTGGGCGGGCAAAAGCATTGGTTTCTGGGGGGAACTCCCTTTTGAGCTGGAACTGCAGGACTTCTCTGACCGCATCCAGAAGACCACCGGTGAAATCTGCCTGGTGCACGGTGGAGGAAGTGGCATCGTCAAGAAGGTGGGGGTCATTTCGGGTTCTGCTTCAGACAGCATTCATCTGGCTGCTGAAATGGGTCTGGACACTTTTGTGACAGGGGAGCCCAAACACCAGAATTTCCATGATGCCTTCGAGTACGGAGTGAATGTCATCTACGCGGGGCATTATGAAACCGAAACCTTCGGGGTGCGTGCCCTGGCAGCCAAACTGGAAGACACCTTCGGGCTTCCCTGGCAGTTCATTCACCTGCCCACAGGGCTCTGAATGTTCATCACGTTTGAAGGTCCCGAGGGGGGAGGGAAAAGCACCCAGATTCGCATGCTCTCGGCTGTCCTCGAAAGTGCCGGGCACAGCCTGGTCCTGACCCGTGAACCGGGTGGGACCACCACCGGGAACAAGATCCGCCAGATTGTTCTGGAAGATGTGAGCCTGCAGATCGAGCCCCTGACGGAATTTCTGCTGTACAGTGCCAGCCGTTCCCAGCTGGTCCGGGAAGTGATCCGGCCTGCCCTGCAAGAAGGCCATGTGGTCCTGTGTGACCGGTATTTTGACTCCAGCCTGGCCTATCAGGGGTATGGAAGAGGTCTGGACCTGCGTTTCCTGCAGGATGTCACCTGGGAAGCCACCGGAGGACTGAGGCCCCACCTGACGTTCCTGATGGACCTGCCTCCCAAAGTGGGTCTGGAAAGGGCTGCAGCCAGAGGGCAGTTTGACCGTCTGGAGCAGGCGGACCTGCAGTTTCATGAGCGGGTCAGAGAGGGGTTTCTGAACCTTGCTGCTGCTGAACCTGAACGTTTTTATGTTGTGGACGCCACCCGCACGCCCGAGGAAATCCACACGGAAATTCTGCAGATCGTGCAGAGCACCCTGATCTTCAAATTCTGAGTGCTCTGTCCTGGTCTGTAAGGGTCAGAAGAGAACAGATCTGGTTAAATGGAGAAAAGCACCAGCAGACAGGACTTGCATGCCTGTCTGCTGTGCGCTTGACGAGGACGCTGTGAACCACAAAACCATCACCAAAGAAGTTCGCAAAGCCTACCGCAAATACGACGAGCAGGCCAGCAACTGGATTGAGCAGTACACCGCAGAAGGCGGGCGCATCTACTGTCAGGCAGGCTGCTTCAAGTGCTGCGACATGCCGATCCGCATCAGCTGGGCCGAGGCCCTCACCATCTCTGAAAGCCTGACCGATGAGCAGTTCACAAAAATCCAGCGGCATGCCAACAAGGTCTGGGTGAATGCCCACAAGAGCAAAAACAGCGACGAGTACGCAGAAAACCACCGCAAGTTTGTGGGCTTCTGTCCGCTGCTGGACAAAACCAGTGGCGGATGCACCCTGTACGGAGACCGTCCCATCCGCTGTCGGGACACTTACTCTGGCATGCCTGCCCATTTTTGCGGTGCAGGAGCCCTGAGCAAACTGTCCTCTTCAGAACTCCGGCAGTACCAGCGCACCGTTCGTTCAGCTGAGGTGTTCGATGGGTACTCCCACTACATCGCTCCCCTCGAAGACCTCTCCCTGCCCGCGTGGAACAGGTTCAGCCTGCTCATGAAACGCGAGATGGGTCTGGAGGTGTGGGGAGACTTCTGGTATCTGGTCACCATGACCCGCAATCCCGATTTTGTGGAGGCCCTCACCCTGAAAAACAGGCGCAAGGTGATTCAGAAACTGCAGGAACTTGGCCTTTACCACGAAGAAATTGTTCAGCTGGACTGAAATTCATGAACAGAAACGTCTGGTGGGGGTCTTTTATGGGACCTCCACCAGACGCCGTTTGAGGAGGTCAAAGTACATCACCTCATAGCGCTCTGAGAGCAGGGCTTTGACCTGCCTGGCAAGTTCCATTCCCAGGACCACAAAAGCTTCTTCTGCTTCTGGGCTGGGAAAAGCCGAAGATGCAGGATCATCCATGTTCAGGATGTCATCGAAATCTGTGGCCCAGTCGATGAGGGCCTGAGAGAGCTCTGGGGGAAGGTTCAAGTCTTGCGGCTCTACATTGAAATAATCCTGTGGGGTTGAAATCCACAGGGGCCAGCAGTGGTAATCGGTCATCACTTTCAGCAGGGGTTTGTGTGAATCAGTCATGGGGTTTCCTTCGTATTTTAGGACCAATTTGGGTTTTTTTGCTCATTTTCCTCTGAAGAGGAGCGTGTATAATCTGAATCAGGGCAGGTACCCAATTCCCCGCCCAGGGGTGTACTCGACTCTAGCGACCTCTCATGGATTCTGTGAGGTCAACAGAGGAAGGTGAGACGGGCAAACAATGGCTGCCAGACCTTGAATGCAGGGGCAGTCGCAAACAAAACAAGACAGACAAATCCAGGTCACAAGGCGTGTCAGATCGGCTTCTGTCATGAAGCCATTGACTTGAAGATCTCCTTGCGCTTGACTGCCTTTTTATCCATGTGAGGACCCTGGTCCTGACAGTGATGTTTTATTGCTTTGAAATTCAGTTTCCAGTTGAAAGGCAGAAGGCGCAGACAAAAGGGGCAATGCCCCGGGTGAAACCATGCCATTTTTGATGTTATCGATCCTTGCAGATGTGATTGCCACCGCAGCCCTGAAATCATCTGAAGGATTCACCAGACTGGTCCCCACCCTGATTGTGCTGCTCGGGTATGGACTGGGTTTTTATTTTCTTTCCCTGAGCCTGAAGGTCATTCCAGTTGGGACCGCATACGCTGTGGCTTCCGGTCTGGGAACGGCCCTGATTGTGCTGCTGGGGGTGCTTTTCATGAAAGAGCCCCTCAGCGCAGCAAAACTGGGTGCCATCCTGTTGATTGTGGCAGGTGTGGTGGCCCTGAATGCTCTCGATGGGCACAGCTCAAAATCCTGATCTTTGTTTCCTTTGCAAGAGCGGTGAAAACCGCTCTTTTTTGTTGGATGCAAATGTCAATCTTCATGAATCCTTGGTTTCTGGCCCTGGAACGACTTGATCACATGGGCCGTATGACAGAGAGTGATAGGTTGAGGACACCCGGAACACACCCAGATGCCAGGACACGTGCTGTCGTGTTTCTGAGCTGTGGTTTCCGATCCACCGGAGGAAAAATGAATCAAGGAATTTTGACCCTCACTGCAGCCCTGCTCACTGTGGGCCTGATGGGCACGGGACAGGCCCAGACGGACAAGAAGCCCACCACCCAGAAATGCGGAAATTACACGGTCACCACCGAACCTGTCACCAGTGCAGAATACCAGCAGGAAAGAATCACCCTCAAAGGCCCGAAAGGGGTGGTGTATTCCACCGAGGACTGGATGGTGGAAACCAAATGGTGCAAGGATGTCACCGGTGACGGGATTCCAGAAGTGGACCTCTTGCTGTTCTCTGGGGGAGCCCACTGCTGCTTCAGCCACAAGGTGTATTCCCTGACCACCCCTCCCAGATTGCTGCTGCAGGCAGACACTGCGCACACCGATGCACTGGACCCCAGACAGCTGGATGGCAAAGGTCCTTTTGAGCTGGTCACTGCAGACTGGCGTTTTGCCTATGGCTTTGGGATGAGTTTCGCAGAGAGTGTGGCCCTCCCAGAGGTCTACTCTTACGTGAATGGCCATTACGTGGTTAACACCCGGGCATTCCCGGCCCTGATCAGCAGCTGGTTTTCGGATGTCAAGAAGGTGGAGGATTCCTACTCTGCACTGGCAAAAGTCTCTGAACTGTTGTTGCTTGGCAAGGACAGCCAGATCGACAGCACCCTCAGGAATGCCCCAGCAGACTTGCGCAACTGGATCACAGGTTATCTGCCAGACATCCGCGAATACCTGAGCACACTGGGTTACAACGACTATCCCGTGATGGCCGGAGTGCGCCCTGAAGACAACACCTACATCACCGCTGTGGGCAGTTTCACCACCCCTGGCAGCAAGCAGGTGCTTTCGGTTCTGCAAGGAAGCGCAAAAAACCCTTACGTGAAAGCAGGACAGCTCGGGGTGGTGCTGATTGACAAAACATCCTCTGGCTTCAAGGTGACCCCCACGGGCCTCACCCTGCCCAGGGTGGCAAAAGACCTCTACGACGAGGGTTTCAACCTGGATGTGGCCGTGAAGCGCAGCAACGGCCTGTTTGATGTGGTGGTCCGCAACAGCCGCAGCGGCTCGCAGAAACTGCAGGCCTACCGGATGAGCAAAAACACCCTGGTGCCTGTGAAGAATGACGCACTGGACACCGCCCTGAAAGCCATTCAGGACCTGCACAACCTCAGTGAGGTCAATGAGAAGATCTTCGACAAGACCACCAAACGCACCCCCGCGCAACTCGCAGCCCTGATGGACCGGGCAAACCTGATGCGCCAGCAGGGCAAAGCCTGGACCCCTCTGCTGGGGATCGAGCCAGAGCAGGTCGGAGAATTCGACTGGTACACCCTGCAATTCCTCAGGGACACCCCCCAGGAAGCCCAGATCTATGTGACCCTGGATTACGGCACCATCCCTGAGGATGCTGGAGATTACGGGGTTTTTGGCAAGCGTTATGGCATGACCCTGACCCTGCAAAAAGACCAGAACTGGAAGATCACCTCGGTGGACATGACCCGCCTGAAGGCCAGCCCTTATGATGAGAACGAATGATTGACCTGACCCGCAAACTCGTGCACGGTTTCCCGACCTGGCCGGGAGACACCCCTTTTGCCTTTCAACCCACCATGCAGATCCAGCATGGAGACACGGTGAACGTGGGCATGTTCTCCACCACCACCCACCTCGGGACCCATCTGGATGCCCCTTACCATTACAGCGATCAGGGCCTGAAACTCGGAGAAATCCCCCTCACCACCCTGATCGGTGAATGCCTGGTGATCGATGCCAGAGGCCACAGGCTTCTTCCTGTGACCCTGCTTGAGGGCATCGGGCAGTTGCCTGAACGGGTGGCCTTCTTCACAGGCGAGCCAGAGGAGTGGAGCACTTTTCCCACAGATTTCAGTGCTTTCAGTCCGGAACTCATTGACCACCTGGGGCATCATGGAGTGAAGATGCTCATCACAGATGCACCGAGTGTGGACCCCCTGACCTCCAAAGACCTGCCTGCCCACCAGGCCTGCCTGCGCAACAACATCGTGATCCTGGAGGGGGTCAACCTGAATGGTGTGGAATTCAAAAAGTATGAGCTGATCTGTCTGCCCCTCAATCTGGTGGACGCCGACGGTGCCCCTGCACGGGCAATCCTCAGAGAGCTGTAAACCACAGGACAAGGAGAAGGTGTGCCAAGATTCGAGAACAAGAACAAACGGATGCTGCAGGTCCAGATGTCCAACGAAAAGATTTTTGCCCTGGCGGGATCGATGGTGGCCTACGAGGGGAACTTCAAGTTTGAGAAATCCTCCCTGGGTGGAGGGGGCATCTTCAAAGCCCTGAAGCGTGCCGCCACCGGAGAGGGCATCCCCCTGATGGTCTGCCAGGGGAGTGGGACGGTTTACTTTGCACGTGAAGCCAAAGAGGTGAACGTCATTCCCCTGATGGGTGAAAAACTCTTTGTGGAAAGCAGCAGTTTGCTGGCCTACGACCAGAGTGTGCGCACCGATGTGGTTTTCAGAGGGCTCCGGGGCATGACTTCGGGGCAGGGCCTTTTCACCACCACCGTGGAAGGACAGGGCACCGTGACCCTGCTTTCAGAAGGTCCCATCATTGCACTGGAGGTCACCCCCCAGATGCCCCTCTGTGTGGACCCTGACGCCTTTATTGCCTACAAGGGCAACCTGCAGCAGGACTTCATTTTCGACGTGAACTGGAAAACTTTTGTCGGTCAGGACTCCGGGGAGACCTTCCAGTTGAAATTCTCAGGGCAGGGCGTGGTGTACATTCAGCCCGCAGAGAGGTGAGCATGACGAGGTACACCCGCATCAACGAAACACTGGTTCAGGCAGACCTGAACGGATCAGAAGAACTGTATGCCAAGAAGGGCTCGATGCTGGCCTACACCGGAGACGTGCAGTTCCAGGGGGCCTTTCTGGCCGGAGGGAGCATCCAGACCGCAGCCATGCGGCAGGTCACAAACGAGGGATTGCAACTGATGAAAGCCCACGGCAGAGGCTCTGTGCTGTACGGATATCACGGCCTGCTGGTGAACATCATTCCTCTGGGAGGTGAACGTCTGTACGTCGAGAGCGACTACGTGCTGGCCTTTGACCACCAGATCCGTGCAGGAACCGAATTTCTGGGCAACCAGGGCGGCGTGGGTGGCATGGTGAGAGGTGCCATGGCCGGACAGGGTCTTTTCACCACCACCCTTGATGGGTACGGAGACGTGGTGATCCTGTCTTCGGGAGACCTGATCGAACTGCAGGTGGACGCCAGCCGCCCTGTCTTCGTGGACCCTCAGGCTTACGTGGGGCACAAAGGGCACCTGACCACCCAGATTCACACCGATGTCAGCTGGAAGACCTTTGTGGGCCAGAGCTCCGGAGAGAGTTTCCAGTTTAAATTCACCGGCCAGGGCACTGTTTACGTGCAGGCAGATGAAAGGTAAAGGGAAAGCATGACCATCCTGAATGTGAACACCCTGCCCGTGAATGACAACATCAACCCCTACGCCTTCAGCGTGGATGTGGTCAAAGATTACATCGTTCGCAAGGGAAAAATGATCGCCTACTACGGCAATCTGCGTTTCGAGGCCCTCGGATCAAACATCATTGACATGATTGTGGCCAACTCCTTCAACGCCCCGGCTTATGGTGGAGACTACATCGTGGTGACTGGCAGAGGGAAACTGGTCGTGGGCGACAATGGCAACCACATCAACAGCTACGATCTGGAAAATGCCAACATGACCATCAAGGCCGCCAACCTGCTCGCCTATGAACCCACCTTGACCTGCGAGGAATGCGTGACGCCAGGGTACGTGACCTTGCTGGGAACCGGGAAAATGCTGGCCTCCAGCAATGGCATGGTCCACTTCATGGAACCTCCCGTGCGTGTGGACCCGGACGCCCTGCTGGGCTGGGCAGATTGCCCCACCCCCTCTTTTCACCACGATTACGCCTACGTGCGCAATGCCCTGAGCCTCGGTGCCAGCATGATGGGCCTCAGCACCAGTGGGGAAGAGAAACAGATCAACTTCACCGGTCAGGGCACCGTGATCATCCAGTCCTCGGAGGTGGGCCTGAAAGGAAGCGGCCTGCTGCAGGAGATCCTGAACGACATGAACCACCTGCAGCACACCGAGATGCTGACCCTCAAGAGCATTCTGGAACAGCGCCTGAACCAGAACCGCTGATCAGCTGTTGGTGCCTCCCAGCACGTACAGCAGCAGGTGCTGCATCTTGTGCATCTCAAATTCCAGATCTGGCTGGACTTCCAGACAGGTGGTCGGGGTGGGAGGCCGGGCAGGATCATGGGTGAAGACCTCTGCTGTGGGCAGGCGCACTTTGACCTGAAACAATACGGTTCTGTGGATGTCTTTTGCATGAAAAATAGAGCTGTTCATGGCTCCAGGATAAAGAGGGAAGCTCAGGTCTTCCCTCTTCTCGGTGCCTGGGTTTCAGCGGGTGTAGAACTCACCATCGTGCCTTGCCAGCACGTCTCTGGCATGCTCTTCCTGCACACTGTCTTCTGTGTTCACCGAGATCAGGATCTTGCCGTCACGCAGGGCATCGTCGTAAAAGCGGGTTTCACGTGCGGGGTCATGTGTGACAGCATTTCCGGTGTTCATGTGCTGGGTGGCAATCAGGTTGTCGGCAGCGTCATTCACCGGAACGATCATCGGGGTGCCCAGGGTGCCCATGCCTGCCGGAGCCATGGTGTTGTTGGGAGGGATGTAGAACAGGTCCCGGTTGGCACTTTGCACGGCAACATCATTGAGGGTGTCGGTGTTGACCGTACCGTCCTCAGTGGGACCTGCGGCCTGCACGTCCTGTGAGGATTCGGTCTGGGCCGCACTGTCGCTGTGGTGGCTGAGCAGGATGTGCTGCTCACCAATTCCCAGATTTTTCAGTTCCTGAACAGCAGCCTGGGCCTGGGTGCTGTCTCTGAACACGGCGGTGACTCTTGACATGCTTCTCCTCCTTGAGGGTCTTTCCCTGCATTCTCTCCTGTGCTGCAAAGGGTTTCCGTTGGGTTTCGTACCTTCGGAAAGCCGAGGGCCAGGAGCCCAGAGCCGAGGGCAAAAAGAGTGCGTGAATGGGGTCAGCCTTGTTCCTGATGCAGGGGCGCTACAGCCTCCGGTTGTTCTGTTCATGAAGTAGATGGTCTCCCTGATTCTGTTGCGAGCATGATAAATCCTGATATACTGTGAATCTATGTCCCTGACGGGAAGACTGGTTTTAAAAGGCACAGGTGACGGGGCACTGCCCCCCATGCTGGAACAGTACGTGCAACTGCGGGACCTGTACGCGGAGTACCTGCTGCTGTTTCAGGTCGGAGACTTCTATGAGGCGTTTGGAGAAGACGCAGAGCGCCTGTCCCGCTTGCTGGGGATCACGCTCACCCACAAGACCAGCAAGGATTTCGTGACCCCCATGGCAGGCATTCCCATCCGGGCCCTTGATCCCCATGTGGAGAAACTGCTGCATCTGGGGGTCAAAGTGGCCATTGCAGATCAGCTTGAGGAGCCAGGCAGTGGTCTGGTTCACCGCAATGTGACCCAGCTTTTGACCCCTGGCACCCTCACCGAGGAGAGGCTTCTCAGCATCGACGAGAACTACCTCGGGGCGGTGGCCACAGGAGACGGGTACGCCCTGGCCCTGCTGGATGTCTCCACCGGAGAATTCAAGTGTGCCCTGCTGACCTCGCGGGGAGCCCTGTACGATGAACTCTCCAAGCATCGGCCCAAAGAACTGCTGCTTGCCCCTGAACTGAAAGACAATCCTGCCCTTTACGCAGAGTTCCAGACCCGTTTTCCGATCATGTTCAGCGAGACCAGCTTTGAAATCGCAGAGTGCGAGCAGGCTCTCAGCGGTCAGTTTGGCCGCATTCCCGATCATCTGGATGTGGTGGCCCTCAGGCGGGCATGTGGGGCGGCCCTGAAGTACGCCACTTTTGCCCAGCAAGGGCACCTGACCATGGTCACGCGGCTCACCCGGTTTGATCCGGGGGCACACATGCACCTGCCAGAAAGCACCCTGAATGCGCTGGAGGTCTTCAAACCCAACAGTGCAGGCAGCCTGACCTTGCTGGATGTGCTCTCAGAAACCCGCACCTCGGGAGGCAAGCGCAGGCTGAGGGCATGGCTCAGGCAACCCCTGCTGGACGAGGTGCTGATTTCAGACCGCTTGCAGGCTGTTGAGGATCTGGTCAAACAGCCGCTGGCCCGCAACAAGATCCGCAGCCAGCTTTACCGTGCCCATGACCTGGAGCGCCTCTCTGCACGGGTGAGCACCGGAAGGGCCACCCCCAGAGAAGTCGCTGCACTGGCCCGCACCCTGGAACTTCTGCCCGAACTGCACGATGCCCTCAAAGGTTTTTCAGGCCTGCTGCAGGATCTCAGAAGCAGGCTCAGTGACCTGCCAGATGCGGTGTCCCTCATCCGTGCTGCACTGGTGGAGGACCCACCGATCAAGCTTTCCGAAGGGGGCCTGATCCGGGACGGTTTCAATGCAGACCTCGACAACCTCAGGCAGGAGGCCCTCTCAGGCCGCACCTGGATGGCAGACCTGGAGCAGACCGAACGGGTTCGCACAGGGATTGGCAACCTGAAGGTCAGTTACAACCAGGTGTTTGGCTACTACCTGGAAGTCACCAGTGCCCACTTCAGCAAGATTCCTGACGACTACCACCAGATTGCCACACTCAAGGACCGTGCCCGTTTTGTGCGCCCGGACATCCGGGACCGGGAGCGCCAGATTGCCCGTGCAGAAAGCGCAGCCATTGCCCTCGAAGCAGAAGTCTTCCAGAACCTGCGGGACGAACTGAAAGCCCATGCGGACCATCTTTCCCTGCTGGCTTCGGCCTTCTCGGACCTGGATGTGCTCTGTGCTCTGGCAGAAGTGGCCTCGCTAAACCACTGGGTTCGCCCCAGGCTTTCCCGGGACCTGCAACTTGTGCAGGCCCGACATCCTGTGGTGGAAAAGAACCTCGGAGAGAAATTCATTCCCAACGACGCAGCGATGAACCCCTCCCGGCACCTGCTGGTGATCACAGGTCCCAACATGGCAGGGAAAAGCACCTACCTCCGCATGGTTGCCCTGTGTGCCCTGCTGCACCAGATCGGCTCTTTTGTGCCTGCAGAGTCTGCTTCTCTGCCCCTCTTTGATGCGATTCACACCCGCATTGGGGCCAGCGATGACCTTGCAGGCGGGCGCAGCACTTTCATGGTGGAAATGACCGAACTTGCAGGCATCCTGCACACGGCCACCTCCAGAAGCCTGATCATTCTGGATGAGGTGGGACGCGGAACCTCCACCCTGGATGGACTTGCCATTGCCTGGTCCAGCCTGGAACACCTGCAGTCTCTGGGAGCATACACCCTCTATGCCACCCATTATTTCGAGCTGACCCATCTGGAAAGCAAGCTCCCTGGTGTGGTGAATTTGCATGTGGCCGCGCAGGAAGAGGCCGGAGGTCTGGTTTTCTACCACCAGGTGATGGAAGGTGCAGCCAGCGAATCCTACGGGGTCAGCGTGGCAAAACTCGCCGGGTTGCCTGCTGGGGTCACTGACCGGGCAGACCGCCTTCTGAGGTCCTTCCGGGCCAGAGAAAGAGAGCAATACCACGAGGTGCTCAGGCGACTGAGTACAATGGAAGTGAGCAGACTCACCCCCCTGGAAGCCCTGAAAGCCCTGCATGACCTCCAGATGATGCTGCACGCAGGAGAGCTGTCATGATTCAGATCCTTCCCGTAGACATCCAGCGCCTCATTGCCGCCGGAGAGGTCATCACCCGACCCCTCGATGTGGTGCGTGAACTCATTGACAATGCCCTGGATGCCTCCGCCACCCGCATTGACATTGAACTCTCTGGAGGGGGCCTCACCGCCATTTCGGTGAAGGACAACGGTTCAGGCATTCCTGCAGAGGAACTGGCAAAAGCACCCCTCAGGCACGCCACCAGCAAGATCCAGAACATGCAGGACGTGCATGCCATCCGCACGCTGGGTTTTCGTGGAGAGGCCCTGTGGAGCATTGCCTACGCTGGATACCTGCAGATCACCACCCGCCCGCAACACCAGCTGGGAGGGACAGAACTGTTTGCTTTTCAGGACCGGGTGAGGGTGGCTCCAACGGCCTGCCCGGCAGGTACCCGTGTCACCGTGATGAAACTCTTTGAAGAGCTTCCAGCCCGCCTGCGCATCCAGATGCAACCGTCCAGTGAATACCGGGACATCATCATGCTGGTTGGGCGGTACATTCTGCACCACCCGCAGGTCAGTTTCAAATTGGTGCTGGACGGGGAGCTGAAATTTCAGCATGTCAGCAGCGATCTCATCCATGCGGTTGGCACTGTGTTTGGCCCCCTCAGTGCCAACCGCATGATGAACGTTCAAACCCCCATGGTTCAGGGGGTGATTTCCAGACCGGAACTCACCCGCCCGAGGCGCGACCGCATGCACCTCTCTGTGAATGGTAGACCGATTCAGGCAACAAATGAACTGGAGAATGCCATTATCTCGGGCTACGGGGAATTCCTACCTGCGAACCAGGCCCCCACCTGCATCCTCAACCTGACCCTCCCTCCGGAAACGCTGGATGTGAACATCCACCCCACCAAAACCCAGGTGGCGTTCCAGAACCTTTCGGAAGTCCTGGAGGCCCTGAAAACAGCCGTCAGGGATTCGCTTCTGCAGCACCCTCTGGCCCAGTCTGCGCCTCTGCCAAAAGTGGTCACTGAGCCTCTGCAGGACAAAAACAGCCTTCCAGACTTCCGCATGATCGGGGTGTACCGGGAACTGTACTTCCTCGCAGAATCAGAAGGGGACCTGTGGGTGATTGATGCCCACGCCGCCTTCGAGCGCATCTGGTACGAGAAACTGCAGGTGGCCTTCCGCAAAGCCGAACCGCTGGAATTGCCAAGTCCTGAGATGGTGCAACTTGGTGCAGAAGCCCTGGGCATCCTGCTGGAAAGGGCCCCCATGTTGATGCAGTGGGGTTTTCATCTGGAGCCTTTTGGAGCGAATCTGGTGAGGGTCCGTTCCATTCCCCAGACCCTCAGCAAACTGCCGATCCAGAATGCAGTGCAATTGGTGATCGATTCTGCCATCTCTGGCAGTGATCCAGAGCGGGATGTGCTGGCAAGGCTGGCATGTCTGCCTTCCCTCAAAGCAGGCCAGATCCGTGCAGACCACGGTCAGGAACTCATCAACGGCCTGAAAAGCTGCCAGAACCCCTGGGTGTGTCCCCACGGCAGACCCACCACCCTGAGGCTTCCAGAGCGGGACATCGCCCATGCCTTTGGACGCAGAGGGGTGCGGGACCTGCCCAGAGGACGGGACGCGGAAAAAGCCGAGAGCCAGGAGCCGAGCGACCAGCACGAAGCGGCGCTCAGCGCGAAACGGGCCGCCCCGTGAGCGCGTAGTCAGAGCAAGAAGGCCGTCTGATAAGCCCGTAGCAGGAGGCAAGAAGCATGAGCCGCTTCCCTCAGCCCAAAGGACTGTCGAGTCCTTTGGGCAAGATTCCATAAAGCAGTCTTTGGGTGTACAGATCGAGATGCAGGGCTTTTCCTGTAAAGATCGGTCCGATCATGTTGAACCCTGAAAAAAAGGCTCCCGGGGTTGCCCTGGCATCTCTGGCGTAACCTGAAAATTGGTATTATACCTGTCCTAAACTTTGCATCTTTGGTATTCAATTGGTATTATGTTTTCATCACAACTGAATGCGCCCATGTCTCTGCTCTTCACCCGCGCAGAAAGGATTTTCATGAAAAGAAAGCTGCTCACTGGCATGCTTGCCCTCACGGTTTCTCTCGCCCAGGCCCAGCAGGCCGAAACCCCTGAAATTCCGGCACCCGAACACATCGTGGTGGCCTATTACCCTTCATGGGGGGTGTATGGCAAGAATTACTTTGTGCAGGACATCCCAGCAGACAAGATCACCCACATCAACTACGCCTTTGCCAATGTGAATGCAGAAGGCAAGTGCGTGCTGGGTGACCCCTGGGCCGATGTGCAGAACGGCAACCTTGGTGTGGTGGGCGAAGGAGACAAAGCCCTCAAGGGCAACTTTGCTGCAATCAAACAACTGAAAGCAAAACACCCCAGCCTCAAAGTGTTGATCTCGGTGGGTGGATGGACCTTCAGCAAATACTTCTCGGTCGCCGCCCGCACCCCGGAAAGCCGCAAAGCCTTCGTGGACTCCTGCGTGAACATGTTCATCCACGGGCAATACGACGGGGTGGACCCACAGTATGGGCAGGGTGTTTTTGATGGCATCGACATCGACTGGGAATATCCTGTGGTGATGGGCAACGCTGGAAACATCGTGGACCCCAGCGACAAACAGAACTACACCCTTCTGATGGAGGACTTCCGTGAAGCCCTCAACCGGGCCTCCCTGCAGACCGGACAGGAATACCAGCTCACCATTGCTGCAAGTGCCAGCCCCACCATTTTGCGTGAGCACATGGAAACCGCCAACCTCGCCAACGTGCTGGACTTCATCAACCTGATGACTTACGACTATCACGGGTCCTGGGACGCCACCACCAACCACCACAGCTCCCTGTATGCTTCGGACAGAGAGCCCTCTGGCGACATCAACAGTGTGGACAACACCGTTCAGACGGTGCTGGATCTGGGTGTGGACCCCAGACAGATCGTGGTGGGCATCCCCTTCTATGGCCGCAGCTACAAAGAAGTGGAATCTGGAAACAATGGTCTGTACCAGAAAACCACTGGAGGCGGGCCGGGCACCCTGGGTGAAGCAGGCGTCCTGAAATACGCCGATGTCCTCAAGCTGGAGATGAACCCCAACTACCGCAAGTTCCGCGACCGCCAGACCCGCACCACCTGGCTGTACAGCAAAAAAGACGGCATCTTCGTGGCCTACGACGACCCGGACACCATCAAAGACAAGGTGAAATACATCCGTAAACTGGGGCTTGGAGGCGCCATGTTCTGGGAACTCAGCCAGGACGATGGAAGCCTGCTCAACGTGCTGGACGCTGGCCTGAATCCTTAATCCCCCAGTTCTCTCAAACCACCAAAAGCAGGAAAGTCCATCATGTTATCCTGTCCCTGATGATGGACCTTCCTGCGTATGTTTTTGTCTACGGCACCCTGAAACCCGGTTACCGCAACTACCCTGTGGCCCTGAAAGCTGGACCTCATGATGTGGTGGGTCGGGCCACCTTGAAGGGGTTCACCATGTTCGGTCTGAGTCCCGAGTTTTACCCTGGCATCACCGAAGGAGATGGGGTGATTGAAGGCGTGGTTCTGAAGTACCACGACATGGACACCGCCCTTCCCATTCTGGATGAGCTCGAAGAGCTGCACCTGGACCCTCCGGGGTACCGCCGGGATGTGTTAACCGTTCATTTAGAAGACGGAAGCCTTCTGGACTGCATCGTATACATTTACATCAGACAGTCCAGGCTTCAGCAGGCAGGCATTTATTCCATCCCGACAGGAGTCTGGCAGGAGGACTGAATTGAAACTCTTGATTGGCACGGGCGGGTACACCAACGATGACTGGCTGGGCCTGATTTACCCTGAGGGCACCAAACAGGGGGATTACCTGGGCATTTACAGCCGTTACTTCAATGCTGTGGAGGTCAACAGCTCTTTTTACGCCATTCCAGGTGAAAAAGCCTTCGCTGGCATGCTGCGCAAGACCGACGGCAAGACCATGTTCACGGTGAAACTGAACAAGGTGTTCACCCATGAGCGCAGTTACACCGAAGATGACGTGCAGCGGATGATCCTCTCTCCCAAGCCCATCCGCGAAGCAGAAATGCTGGGGCCTTTTCTGGCCCAGTTTCCTTATTCCTTCAAGCGCACCCCCGAGCACCGCAAGTACCTGCAGCATCTGGTGATGGCTTTTGAAGGGCACCCTCTGGCCGTGGAATTCCGTCACGCCTCCTGGCTGAAAGAGGAGGTGCTGGAGGCCTTCAAGGAACTGGGCCTCATCTGGGTCAGTGCCGATTATCCCCCGATGGAGGGCCTGCCCCCATATCAGGTGCAGGCCAGCTCAAAAACCGTGTACATCCGTCTGCATGGCCGCAACAAGGAAACCTGGTGGGAAGGCCAGAGCGCCTCTGACCGCCATGATTACAGGTACAACGAAGAGGAAATCCAGGACATCGCAGACCAGATTGCGGCCATCAAAGATGTGGACACGGTTTACCTGTTTTTCCAGAACACCACCAAGGGGCACGCCCTGTTCAATTACCAGACCCTCAAAGACGCCCTGAAGCAGCATGATCTGGTGGTAGACATTCCCAAAGGGTCCGGGCTATTCTGAGCCCATGCTGGAACGGTTCAAACACATTCACATTCTGGGCGGGTCCGGATCGGGCACCACCACCCTGGGACGCCACCTCTCAGAAGACTTCGGGCACTTCCATCTGGACACCGATGATTACTTCTGGGAAAAGACCGACCCGCCCTTCACCACCATCCGACCTGTTCCAGAACGGCTCGTGCAGCTCCGACACAAATTCCAGAGCCATGAGAAATGGATTCTTTCCGGTTCGCTGGTGGGCTGGGGCGATGTTTTGATCCCCGAGTTCGATCTGGTGATCTTCGTGACCCTCCCCGGACCTGTGCGGATGCAGCGCCTGAAAGCCCGCGAAATTCAGCGCTATGGGGAAGAAGCCCTGCTACCTGGTGGCCACGCCCATGAGGCGCACGAGAAATTCATGATCTGGGCCAGCCAGTACGACACTGCAGATGAGACCATGCGCAGCCTGAGACTGCACCGCCAGTGGCTCACCCGGTTCACAGTGCCTGTGGTGCATCTGGAAGGGGAGATGACCTACCAGGAACAGTTGCAGGAAATTGAGAAACAGCTTTCCAGGCGGTAAAGCAACTCAAAAAAGAGAGCCTGCAAAACGGGCTCTCTTTTTGATTTTGTTTCAGTGCTTTCCTTCAGTACTCTGCTTCAAATGTCCTGCCTGACCCTGAGGTCACGACCAGATGAAAACCAGAAGCTCTGGGCGTCAGGGTGCAACTTTTCATCTGATCTGGCAGGGCAGGGGGTGCCCCGGCTTTGATCAGACGGGCATCGAAGCAGGAGGAGAGTCCTGTGAGGGACACCTTCTGGCTCTCAGCAACAGCGATGGCCTGATACACCTTCATGCCAAAACTTTCCAGCTGGGCAGCTTCAGCGCGGTCTTTGTTGCCCGGTTGAGGGACCCACAGTGCATAAAATCCCCCCAGCATCAACAGCACAAAAGCCACCCACACAACAGCAGGTGTTCTGGATGCAGCCTTCCGGGGGGTCAGGTTCACTGGAGATCGGCAAACTTCCTGAACAGGGCCTCTGCACTTGCAGGAGGGACCATCTTGGTGATTTCTTTTGAGCCGTAAGAAGCGATTTCCTTGACCATGCTGGAACTGACATAAGACCAGCGGGTGGCGGCCATGATGAAGACGGTCTCGACATCCGGGTTCATCTGGCGGTTCAGGTGGGCAATCTGCAACTCGTACTCGTAATCGGACACGGCCCGGAGGCCACGCAGAATCACGGTGGCTTTTGTTTCACGCATGTAATCCACCAGCAGACCTCCGAACGCTTCCACCCGCACGTTGGGCAGGTGTTCGGTGGCTTTGCGCAGGATCTCCAGACGCTCCTCAATGGTGAAGAGGTGTTTTGAGACCTTGCGGGGGTTTTGCAACACGGCCAGGGTCACTTCTGGAAAGAGCTTGCATGCCCTGGAGAGCACATCCATGTGCCCGTTGGTGATGGGATCAAACGACCCCGGGAACACTGCTTTGATAGGCTGGATCATCTTGCCCCCATCATAAACACCTCTGGAAATGGTGTAGCAACTTTCAATTCTCTTTCCAGTACAACGACAGCGCGTTGCTGCCGTACTCCCTGCGGTCCAGGGTGAACCCCTCACGTTCTGGAAGACGGGTTTTGTCTGGATGCTGCACGATGACCACCCCATCGTCGTTCAGGGGAACATGTTCAAGCACATCCTGTGCAATCTGGGGAATGTCCAGCGGATACGGAGGATCAACAAAAACCACATCCTGGGGTCCCACCCTGTTCAGGTAATACTTCGCGTCTCCCAGATGGATCTTGACCCGCAGGTTGAGGGCACGGGCGTTTTTGTCCATCACCGAGACCGCCCCCTTGCTGTTGTCCACCAGGGTCACCTGAAAGCCTCTGCTGGCCGCTTCCAGACCCACTGCCCCACTCCCGGCATACAGGTCCAGAAAGGCACTCCCTTCTTCGTAATGCTGTGCGAGGATGTCAAAAAGGCTTTTGCGGACTTTGGCTCCGGTGGGAACAGCAGTGGCAGGCACAGTCAGGCTGCGGCCCTTGGCACTTCCCCCGAGGATTCTGAGGTTCGACATAATGGTCAATGGTAGCAGAGCTGTCAGCCATCAGCCATCAGCGGTCAGCTTTTAACAGCGACGATGAGGTTGGGCCTGGAACAATAAAGTGGATTTCCACCAACCATGTTGGGTTTTTGTTGGAACAAAGCATGGACTTGCTGAGATTTCTGGCTGACGGCTGACGGCTGAACGCTCTGTGCCCTTTGCTCCAATTTCAAAAAACAGTCTAGAATGAAAAAATGCACATCACTGCAGCAATCACCGCCGGGGGGAAGTCCAGGCGATTTGGTTCGGACAAAGCACTGTATCGGGTTGGACAGTACACCCTGCTGGACATTGCAGCACACAACCTCCATGCCTGCAACCAGAAATTGATCATTGGTCCTTACGCCTTGAAGGGCTGGCAGACCTATCCTGATCCCTTTCCGGGAATCGGTCCCATTTCAGGTCTGGTTTCTGCGCTGGAGCATGCAAAGAATGGCTGGGTGTTCTTCACGGGGGTGGACATGCCCAACCTGGATGCCCATTACTGGTCCCACCTGCATCACCACCTGAATCCCGATGTGCAGGTGATTGTGCCCCTCAATGAGCACGGGAAGATGGAAACGCTGGCTGCGGCCTACCATGTGAGTGCACTGCCCCATCTGAAAGCTGCATTGCAGGAAAAGCGCTATGGCATCCGTCAGGTGATCGAGCACCATTTGCTGTACCGCACCCTTACGGGGGTCCCACAGCATCACTTCAAGAATGTGAACACTGTACAGGACACCCAGGATCTGATTGACACCTGATCTGACAGGCGGCACACGAGTTTGACAGAAAGTTGACATTCTGAAACACATGTCATGAGAGAATCAGGGAATGTTGAAACCGGATACCCTGCTTGATCTGCATTTTGTCTCTGATCCACAGGTGTGGGGCTCAAAAGTGGCCTTTGTGCGGGCCACACCACAGCAAAAAAAGTACATCACCCAGATTTACCTCTGGGAGGAAGGTGAACTCTCTCAACTCACCCAGGGGGAGCACCAGAACACCTCTCCCCGTTTTTCACCGGATGGTCAGTCGCTGGCCTTCATCAGCAACCGTTCGGGTACGAATCAGATTTATCTTCTGCGCCTGCGTGGTGGGGAGGCCAGACAGATCACCCACCTGGAGACCGATCCCTGGAACGTGCAGTGGAGTCCAGATGGGCAATGCCTCTCTTTCATGACCGCACCTGAAAAAACCGACCATGAGGTCGTGTACACCACCACCCTGCGGGAGTACCACGCCAATGGGGAGGGGCTTTTCTCTGCACGTCCAGACCAGATTCACCTGCTGCGCATCTCTGACGGTCAGGTGTCAGCCCTGACGCACTCAGAGGTGTACATCATGGAGCACCAGTGGTTGCCCGACAGTTCTGGGGTCGCCTACATTTCTTCTCCCTCTGCTGATGAAGCGGCACAGGCCCGGTTCTGCGTGTACCGCCAGAAGCTGAATGGCGTCCCTGAACAGGTGATGGATGCCACGGCAGACCTCGGTCAGTTGAGTGTGCAGCCAGATGGTTCCGGTTTTGTGGTGTCGCGCAAAGAGCAGAGCTGGTGCGATGCCCACCTGTACTATTACCACTGGGATGGCACACACAAGCGTCTGGATGAGGGTTTTGATTATCCCCTGGGGAATTATGTGCTGGGAGACATGCAGCACGGTGCCTACCCCACCCGTGCCCAGTGGCTTGATGCCCAGACCCTGCTGGCGGTCTATACGCTGGGGGGTTCTTCTGGCCTCTTCACGGTGAAGCTCTCGGGAGATGTGACCCCTCTGCTGCACCACCATGCCCGCGTGATCAGTGCTGTGCATGTCTGTCAGGGCAAGGTGGCTTTCATTGAGGAGTGTTCCACAGAGCTTCCTGAGGTGTACCTCTGGGAAGATGGGGTGGTCACTCCAGTTTCACAGCAGGGTGCCCTGATTGTGGACTGGCCCATTGTGGAGCCCATTTCTCTGCGTGTTGGCAATGTGGAAGGCTGGGTTCTCCTGCCCACGCAAACTGAAGGTCGCATTCCTGTGGTCCTGAGCATTCACGGCGGGCCGCACATGGCCTATGGACACGCTTTCATGCACGAGTTTCAGGTGTTTGTGCAGCAGGGTTATGCGGTGCTGTACTGCAATCCCAGAGGCAGTGTCGGGTATGGTCAGGGCCACTCTGGAGCCATCCGGGGATGCTGGGGCAGTGTGGACCAGGATGACCTGCTCGCTTTCCTGGATGCTGCCCTCGCCCAGTACAGCGCACTGGACCCGGCCCGCATGGCGGTGGTCGGAGGGAGTTATGGTGGATACATGGTCAACTGGATCACCTCACACACCTCCCGGTTCAAACGGGCCATCACGGACCGTTGTGTGAGCAATCTGGTGTCCTTTGCTGGAACCTCGGACATCGGGGCGTTTTTTGGGCAGCACGAACTGGGGTCCAATCCCTTCACTGAAGATGCTGGGAACCTGTGGAACCTCAGCCCCCTCAAATACGTGTCCCAGGTGAAGACGCCGACCCTGGTGGTGCACAGCGAACAGGACCTCAGGTGCCCTCTGGAACAGGGACAGCAATGGTACGCAGCCCTGAAAACCCTGGGCATCGAAACCCGGTTTGTGCGGTTCCCGGAGGAAAACCATGAGCTCTCACGCTCAGGCCGTCCGGACCGCCGCATTGTGCGCCTGAAGGAATACCTGGCCTGGCTCTCTGCCCTCTGAGGTCAATGCTGGGTCTGCAGCCCAAGGTTGATCGCTCTGGGGAAAAGCCCCCGGTTCCAGGCCCCCTGATGCAACTCCTCCCTGAAGGCCGGGTGGGCAATCCCGATCAGGGCTTCTGCCCGCTCGGAAAGGGTGCGTCCGTACAGGTCGGCAATGCCGTACTCGGTCACCACATAGCGCACATCACCCCGGGTGGTCACCACGCCCGATCCGGGTTTCAGCAGAGGGGTGATGCGAGAGCAGGGGGTGCTTTTCACATTGGCCGTGGAGGTCACCGCAATGATCGGCTTGCCCCCTTCGGACATGCTGGCTCCACGCATGAAATCCAGCTGTCCTCCGAAGCCCGAGTACATGCGGGTTCCGATGGAATCTGCACACACCTGCCCGGTCAGGTCCACCTCCAGGGCGGTGTTGATGGCGACCATGTGGCGGTTCTGGGCAATCACCATCGGGTTGTTCACGTAATCGCTCGGGTGCATTTCCAGCAGTGGGTTGTCGTGGGCAAAATCGTAAAGTTCCTGTGTGCCAAGCATCAGGGTCCCGATGATCTTTTCTGGGTGCAGGGTTTTGCGGGCCCCGGTGATGATGCCTTCCTGCACCGCCCTCAGGATGCCTGTGGAGACCATCTCGGTGTGCAGGCCCAGGTCCTTCTTGCCTTTCAGGGCATGCAGGACAGCGTTGGGAATGTTGCCAATGCCCAGTTGCAGGGTGTCTCCATCCTCAATGAGCTGTGCAATGTGGGCTCCAAGCTGGGCTTCCACTTCTGTGAAGGGGATCTCGTCCAGGGTTTGCAAAGGACAGTCCACCTCGACCTGTGCAAAGACCTGGGAGGTGTGGATGAAGCAGTCTCCATGGACCCGGGGCATGTGAGGGTTGACCAGGGCGATGGTGCGGGCCGCATTTTCCACAGCAGCTTTGCTGGCAATCACTTCTGTGCCCAGGCTCATGTACCCATGGGCATCGGGTGGACTGACCATCACCACGGCCCAGTCCAGGGGCAGGTGACCGGAGCGCAGCACCCGGGGAATCTCACTCAAAAAGATCGGGACGTAATCCACCACGCCATTGGCAAGCCCCATGCGGTCATGGGGACCCAGAAAGAAACTGCGGTAGTGAAAAGGCGCACCTGCCTCAGGTTTGAGGGCGGTGCCCATTTGCAACAGTCCGCAGAATTCCACCCCCTTCAGGCGGTCTGTGCGGGTCTCAAGGGCTTCCAGAAAGGGGATCGGGGTGGCGGCATTGCCAGAAAGAAACACCCGTGAATACGGCTGAATCCATGACGCTGCCTCTTCCAGCGTGACGTTCAGGGCTTGCATGTTGTG